>NZ_ASZW01000057.1:0-9879 GCF_000468215.1 Arthrobacter sp. CAL618
GGAGGGCTGGTTAGCCTTGGGCGCGGGTGTCTTCCTCGACGGTGTCGAGGGTGGTCTGCAGCTCATCGGGGGTGACCTGAAGGAACTCGGCGGTCCCGCCGGAGGTCTCCTGGACGGCGTCCTGCACCTCCTGGTTTTCCTGGTAGATGCTGATCAGCTTCTGGTACGTCTCGTTGCCCTCTTCGCCGGCGCGGGCGGCGAACACGTTCACGTACGCGACGGCGGCAGGATCGGTCGGATCGTCCTGGGCAATGGCGTCCTCGAAGTTCAGGCCAGCGTCCTGGACAAAGTCGTTATTGATGATGGCGGCGGCGACGTCGGGCAGCGAGGTGGGGGTCAGCGACGCTTCGAGCGTGGTGACGGTGACCTTGGACGCGTCCTCATCAATGTCGTCGATCGTCGAGAAGGCGCTGCCGCCGTCGTCGAGCACCACCAGACCGGCGGACTGAAGGACCAGCAGCCCGCGGGCGAGGTTGCTCTCGTCGTTGGGGACAGCAACCGTCGATCCTTCGGGGATCTCCTCCACCGACCCGTACTGGGTTGAGTACAGGCCCAGCGGGTAGATGGCCGTGGAGCCGATCGGGGCCAGCTCCTCTCCGCTGGATACGTTGTAGCGGGCCAGGTACACCAGGTGCTGGAACTGGTTGAGGTCCAGTTCACTTTCGCTTAGCGCGGGGTTGGGCTGGGTGTATTCGGCGAAGTCGATGACCTCCAGCTCGATGCCTTCCTCGGCAGCGGCCTCGGTGAGCAGGCCCCATTCCGGGTCGCTGGCGCCGACGACGCCGAGCTTGATGCTTTCATTTCCGGAACCGGACTCGCCCGAACCACCACATGCCACAGTGAGGGCGAGGAATGGGGCAACGGCGATAGTGAGAAGGGTGCGGGATTTCATGGGGGTTTTTCCTTTGAACGGGGTACGTCAGTGGGGTCCGGTCGGCCGATAACACGGGCCAGGCGTTACCACTGGACAGGCAGATAGGCAGGAGTGAAGTGCTGCGATAACTGCAGCGACATTCGGGGAGTTTCCTCGGGGTTACATGCTGGCTCGCTTCAAGATGGCGGGCGGTATCCACGACGACCCCTCGGCGGGGTCAATTCTGGATACGCCGTACTTGCCGTCCGGGGACTTGTTCCGGCGGCCGAATCTTCACCTGGAGCACCCCGCTACGGGAGAGGGTTGCTGGTCAACCGGCCAGGGCCGTTGGTTGACACTCTTGATTCTGGAGATCACGCTAAGGCAGAAAATTTGTTGGGTCAAAACCTGGCCGTTACCGGTCGTCATAAATGACTTGCGCGTACCCGTTCCGTTCATCGGTCGGGCATGCGAGGATCGCCTTCATGGATGAAGAGTCGATCACTCAGGTTCTCGAACAGTATGCTGCAGCCGTATTCGGGAAGGATGTTGATGCCCTGCTGGCCCTGTACGACGACGACGTCCGGGTTTTCGACTTATGGGACGTGTGGAGCCACCAGGGTGCAGACCCGTGGCGGGAATCAGTGGCCGGGTGGTTCGCTTCGGTGGGGGATGAGCGCGTCAGGGTGGACTTCGATGACGTTCAGACTCTGGTTACCGAGGACCTGGCAACCGTGCACGCCATCATCACCTACCGCGACATTGGGCCCGACGACGTCGAACAGGACTCCATGCAGAACCGCCTGACCTGGGTTCTGGGGCGCCGCGATGGTGACTGGAAAATTGTGCACGAGCACACGTCAGCTCCGGTCAACGGCGAGACTTTCAAGGTCAACCTGCAACGCTACTGACCAACCAGTTGGGGTTCTCCCAGGCGCATATTATCGGGCCGCGGAATGAACCACGGTTCGAGGTCCTCCGCCGACATGGGGCGGGTGTAGAAGTAGCCCTGCGCGAGGTCGCAGTCCAGCTCGGTCAGCGCGTGTAGCTGGGCTGGCATTTCAACGCCTTCGGCGACGGCGATCAGGTTCGTGGCGTGGGCGAGCTGGATGCAGGACGCAACAATCGCGTGGTCCTTGCTGTCGGTAGTGAGCCCGGCAATGAAGGAGCGGTCGATTTTCAGTTCGTCGATCGGAAAGCGCTTGAGATAGGTGAGGCTGGAATGGCCAGTACCAAAATCGTCGATTGCCAACCTGACGCCCAGGGCCTTGAGAATTTCGAGGGTCCGCAGCGCGGCAACTGGATCCGCGGTGAGCGCCGTTTCGGTGATTTCCAGGGTCAGGAGCCCCGGAGCAACACCATGGCGTTCAAGCGCTTCAGTGACCATTTCTTCGAGGCGGGGATCGCTGAGCTGGATGGCTGAGATATTGACTGACATTCGTACTGGGGGCCGTCCCGCCGCAGAGCGGTGCCATGTGGCCTGTTGCGCGACGGCAGCGTTGATCACCCAGGCTCCGAGCGGCAGGATAAGCCCGGATTCTTCGGCGAAGTCGATGAAAGCTGAAGGTGCCAGCAGGCCCTTATCGGGGTGATCCCAGCGCACCAGTGCCTCGAATCCGTTCATCTGGCCGCTGACGAGGTCAATCTGGGGCTGGAAGAAGAGGCATAACTCTCCGTCCTCGATGGCACGGCGCAGTTCACCGCGGCGATTCAGCTGGCCGTCGTCGGGATCGCTGTGCATGCTGCACTCCACCTCGCAGCGGTTACGGCCCCGCTTCTTGGCCTGGTGCAGTGCCGCGGCAGCCCGACCCACCAGCCGGTCAGGGTTGTCAGTTTCGCTGGCCATCGAAACGCCAATACTGACCGTGATTTCAATGCTGGTCCCGCCAACCGCCATCGGCGCGCTCAGGGCCTCCAATAGCTCGGCGGCCACCGACTGCGCCTCCCCGGCGTCGGCGAAGTCAGCCAGTACCGCAAATTCGACACCCGACAACCGAGCGACGACTGCAGATGGATGCACCGCGGCACGGATCCGCTGCGCGACGATACTCAGAGTCTCATCCCCAGCAGCGATCCCCAGACCGACATTGACCGTCCGGAAGAAATCCAGGTCCACGATCAATAGTCCTCGGCGCTGTTTCCTGCCGGCCCGCTTTGCAAGGCAGAGCTGAAGCTCCGCCAGAAATCCACCCCGATTGAGCAATCCGGTGAGCGAATCATGGGTCATCAAATAATCGAAGCTAACCTTTGCCTGTGCAGGATTTCTGGCCTGTTCAAGGACACAGCTTCGCACTTCGGCGAGCGCCCGTGTGTAAGAACTGCTGTGATCAGACGCCAACTCTTCATCGGTCAGGCCGGTGGGGGTTTCGTCGATTGATGAATGGCTATTGGTGCTTGGTACTGGATCGAGCATGGGGGCGATTCGCTTTCCTGGTCATTCGACCGGAGTCTAAGGTTCAGCGACCGGGATATCTCAGGCCACAGAGTATTGCCTAGAAGGGCTTCGCTATCTACCAAGCCGCGTTGCGGATACAGGGTAGTCGCTTGTGAGCCTGCAGGACGGAAGTGGTCAACGGGAATGGCTGAATCCCATGAGAGCCTTCTTTCGTTCGAAACGGATGGAAGAGATCACGGCGTGCGCCAAAGCGTCCGATTTGCCAAATAATCGTTATTCTTCACAATTCCGATTCCTATTTCAGTGTAACCGCGACTTGAAACAAAGTCGGCTTATTTCGTTGATCCTGTGGCAATCCTGCGCGGCTCCTCGCTTCGGTCCCCTCCCAAAAGGAATACCCGGTTTCAGGACTCCTACAATCGCCCGTTCGGGAACACGGCTTTGCCTAACGAGTTCCGCACGGCTTGCCCGGTCCGGTGGGCAATTCAGGCAGCGGTGGGCAACTTTTCCCTCACCGATCTCCGGGTAGACCCCCTTTGTCTGGATTGCTCACCGCGACGAGACTCTTGACGCCGCCACTCGCGCGGCGGAAGAGGAGGGAGGCTACTTTGCACCGGAAACCACGGCTAGGCCTTCGCCTCCTTCGCCGCTGCCTTCGCCGCACGCTTGGTTTCACGCACCTTCGTGAGGGATTCGGGGTCCACGATGTCGGCGACTGAGCGGTAACTGCCCTCCTCGCCGTACGCGCCCGCGCTCTCACGCCAGCCGTCGCCGTCGTACCCGTATTGCTTGCCCAACAGTGCAAGGAAGATTCGGGCCTTCTGTTCCCCAAAACCGGGCAGTGCCTTGAGCCGCTTATAGACCTCGGCACCGTCGGGGTTGTCCCTCCTCCAGATTTGGGACGCGTCGCCATCCCAGTCGTCGAGCAAAGTGGCGCACAGCGTCTGGATTCGCGCGGCCATGTTCCCCGGGTAGCGGTGCACGGCGGGCGGCGTGCGGCAGAGTTCAACGAATTCGTCGGGATCCTTGTGGGCGATCGTCTCCGCGTTGAACGCGCCCAGCCGGTCCTTGATCTTGGCCGGGCCAGCGAAAGCCGTTTCCATCGCCACCTGCTGGTCCAGCAGCATCCCGATCAGCAGGGCTAGAGGCTCCTCGGAGAGCAACCTGTCGGCGGCGGGATCGTCGGTGATGTTCAGGTGCGCAGTCATAGCCCCGAGTTTAACGCGAGAACCCCCGGCAGGAGTAGCTCCTGCCGGGGGTTCACTAACGCGAAACGCTAGTTCAGCGTTGAGGTGTCGATGACGAAGCGGTAGCGGACGTCCGAGGCGAGGACGCGCTCGTAGGCTTCGTTGATCTTGTCTGCGGAGATGACCTCCACCTCGGCGCCCAGGTGGTGCTCGGCGCAGAAGTCCAGCATTTCCTGGGTTTCCCGGATGCCACCGATCAGGGAGCCGGCGAACGAACGGCGGCCACCGATCAGGGCGAATGCGTTGACGGGCAGCGGCTCGGCCGGCGCTCCAACGTTGACGAGCGCGCCGTCGAGAGCCAGCAGACCCAGGTAGTCACTGATGGGGAGGGTGGCACTCACCGTGTTGATGATCAGGTCGAAGGAGCCGGCGAGGTCGGAGAAGGTGTTCTCGTCACTGGTGGCGTAGTAGTGCTTGGCCCCCAGACGCAGCCCGTCTTCCTGCTTCTTCAGTGACTGCGAAAGCACCGTTACCTCGGCGCCCATCGCTGCGGCCAGCTTCACGGCCATGTGGCCGAGTCCGCCCAGGCCTACGATTGCAACCTTCTTGCCTGGTCCGGCGCCCCAGCGTTTCAGAGGCGAGAACGTGGTGATGCCAGCGCACAGGAGCGGTGCGGCGACGTCGAGGTCGATACCTTCGGGAATCCGGATAACGAAGTCCTCGGTGACGACAATGTGGGTGGAGTAGCCACCCTGGGTGATGGAGCCGTCGCGGTCCTTGGCGCCGTAGGTGCCGGTGTTGCCCTTGAGGCAGTACTGCTCCTCGCCGGCTTCACAGTTCTTGCACTCGCCGCAGGAGTTGACCATGCAGCCGACGCCCACGCGGTCGCCGACGGAGTGCTTGGTGACGTTGGAGCCGACCTCGGTGACGATCCCGGCGATCTCGTGTCCTGGCGCCAACGGGTAGGTCTGGGGTCCCCAGTCACCGCGGACGGTGTGGATGTCGGAGTGGCAGATTCCTGCGAACTTGATGTCGATCAGCACATCGTCGGGGCCGACGTCGCGGCGCTCGATGGTGGTGGCGATGAGGTCCTCGGACTCGGATGGCGCGGCGTAAGCGTTGACGGTCGTAGGCATAGATAAGCTCCTGCAGAATTGGTTGCGGAAAAATTTGGTCCCCCTCACCCAACGCCAGTGGACGGCGACGTATTCCTCAGCGGTGGCGTGAAACGATCAGGGCAACCGTGAAGGACGCCGGATCGTGGCCTCCCCAGCGCGGTCCGGTTCCAGTAAAACCGGGCTCACCAGTACCGCCGGACCGCGGTGCAGCGCCCCGTCCGCCAGCACCTGACAGCGCACTCCGCCTCGGCCGCGCATCGCCGCGTGGGCTCCCGGCGCCAGCATACGATCCATCCACACGCATGGATGCGCGGGCCGTCCGGCTTTCAACCGCACGACGTCGCCGGCGGACTCCAGCTCAAACTCCAGACCCAGCAGCGGATGCAGTTGGGCACCCCGCAGAATCACGTTCCGCCGGGCCAGCAACGGATCAAAAGGTTCAGCGGCCAGGCCACTGGCAATATCCTCGAGCGCTTCCACCGCCATCACCGTCACCGCGGCGTCCATGTGTGCGGCCTTGCCGAAGAACCGGTCCCCGACGATTCCCTTCCCGGCTACCAGGGCTACCCGGTCGGCGTCGGTCGTGGGCACGTCGGCGGCACCGTCGCGGGCGCGGCCAAAGTAGGCGTGGGCCGGTGAGACGAGCAGGTGCAGCACCTCGACGTCGTACCGGTAACGTTCAGTCATTGTCCAAGGCTACCGCGGAGTTGTTTTGACCTAATCAAAACAACTCCGTACAGTAGAGGTATGCCACAAGGTACCGCCTCGCAGACCCAACCCGATGCTCTTCGGGCCATTATCAGCGAGTCGGGACTGAAGGTGACTGCGCCTCGAGTGGCGGTGTTGGAGATTCTCCAGAGCGCACCCCATTCAAGTGCTGATCAGGTTTTTAATGAAGCACGAAAGAGCCTGAGCAAAATATCGGCCCAAACTATCTACGGGATTCTGGCGTCGTTCACCGGTGCCGGATTGGTCAGACGATTCGACCCGCCCAATTCTCCCGCCCTGTTCGAGTGCAGGGTGGGCGACAACCATCACCATCTGTCATGCGTTGGCTGCGGGTTGGTGCAGGATGTTGACTGCGTGATCGGCGAGGCACCATGCCTCACCCCCTCCGATGATTCAGGTTTCACCATTTACTCGGCCGAGGTCACTTTCAACGGCCTGTGTCGCACTTGCCAGACCAACGGCTCACCCGAAACCGGCTAAGCCACTTCTCATTCTCACGGCCCGCTGACGCGGCATTCCGTGATCAGTTCTGCCCAAAATCACCACTTCAACGCTGAACCGTTCGGCAATTTCGCCGCGCCCAAAAATAGGAGCTTCACCATGTCATTGATGAACCGCACCACCACCACACGCCCGGCCGCCGCCCATCGGGCAGCAGTCACCCCCGCCCGCCCGATGCCCCTGCTCGGTGGGCGCTACGTGACGACGCCGACCTCCGGCACCCCAGCCGAGGGAACCTACGTCACTACCCGTAGCGGCGGGNCGGGACGGTCCAGGTCCGCGGCACCTACGTAACCTCATCAAACCGGTCCATTCAGGAACATTCAGAGGGCCGCTACACCGACCGCGGCTAAGAGCCAGGCTCGGGAGGCTCACCCCCTACCACCTAACCCTTCAACAATCCTCGGATGATACTGCTCTATCAGGCATCATCCGAGGATTACTGGTTTCAGCGGACCCCCGAGTGGCCGTCGTCCGCGCCGTCGACGACGGCCACCTCGCCATCGTCACTGCCCGGCGCCACTACTTGCCCAAAGGTCCCCTCCGCCGGAAGCATGCTAGCCTGACTGCGTTGCAGGACGCCTGCCCGCGAGTAACCGTTCCCCCATTATTGGGATTGATCAGCGGCGAAGATTGCAGAGCACCTGCCCCCGTATGGGTACAAAACACCCACGAATCGGTTGGCCGCGCGCCGCCGAAAGACATAGCTATGCGCTCTGTTTGATTGCCTCAGGTAATTTTCTACGGGATTGACGCGCTTGCGCCCTCATTCGGGGCTCGGTCTCCGCGCCTGGAACGCTTGCGGAGGGGACGGCCCACAGGAGGCCAGCGTGATGACGATGTCGAGTTGCAAGCGTTGCTCGTCGTGACGAAGGGATCACAGTGCCTAACGATGCTGAGTTGTATCAACTAAGTGGATGGATGGTGATTCTGCTTCTTGTACTCCTCTACGGTGGCACCCTGCTGGTGTCCGCCTACATTGGTAAAAAGAAGGAGAACGCCGACGGCTACATGACCGCCGGCAACAAGGTGGGTTTCGGTATCTCCGCTGCGAGCATGACTGCCACCTGGATCTGGGCGGCTTCAATGTACGCATCCGCCACCTCGGGCTACACCTACGGCATCTCCGGGCCAATCCACTACGGGCTGTGGGGTGCCCTGATGATCCTGTTCATCTACCCTTTCGGGAAACGCATCCGCGCAGTAGCGCCGAAAGCCCACACTCTGGCCGAGGTGATGCACGCCCGCCACGGCCGGTCCAGCCAGTTGATGCTCGCCGGCTCCAACATCGTTGGCAGCGTGATCAGCCTGACCTCCAACTTTATTGCCGGAGGCGCCCTCGTAGCATTGCTCTCCCCCTTCAGCTTCGGGCAGGGTGTACTCGCCGTCGCCGTCGGCGTCCTCATGTACACGCTGTGGTCCGGCTTCCGCGCCTCGGTACTGACCGACTTTGCGCAGGTGGTCGCCATGCTGGGCGCCGTCGCGATCATCATCCCGGTGGTGTTCTTCGCTGCCGGAGGTCCCGGCATGTTCACCCAGGGGGCCGGTAACCTGACCCCCGAGCAGTCCAACTTCTTCTCGAGTGACGCGTTCCTGAACCAGGGTGCTCCCTATATCGCTGCTGTGCTGGCCTACGCCATCGGCAACCAGACCATCGCGCAGCGGCTGTTCGCTGTCCGCGAGGACCTGATCAAGAAGACCTTCGTCACCGCGACAGTTGGTTACGGTGCCACCGTGATCGGCATCGGCATGATCGGGGTGATGGCCCTGTACCTGGGTATCAGCCCCACCGGCGGCGACGTCAACAACCTGATCCCGCAGATGGCATCCACCTACCTGGGCCCCGTACTGCTGAGCCTGTTCTTTGTGATGATCCTCGGCGCGCTGTCCTCCACCGCCGATTCGGACTTGTCCGCACTGTCCTCGATCATGATGGCCGACGTTTACGGCAAGAACATTGCGACGAAACCCAACCCCAAAACCATGCTGCTGGTCGGCCGGATCACCATGATCGTGGCGACTGCCGCGGCCTTGATCTTCGCCAGTCAACAAATGGACATCCTCGACCTGCTGGTCTTCGTGGGAGCCCTGTGGGGGGCCCTCGTGTTCCCGGTCATCGCCAGCTTCTACTGGAACAAGGTGACCAACAGGGCGTTTACGACGTCGGTGGTCGTGGCCTTGGCCGTCTTCATCCCCGTCAGGTTCTCCTGGTTCTCGATGGACGGCGTCACCGGGATCCTGTTCGACATCCTGTCGGCTGCCGGAATTGGCATTGTCCTGGGCCTGATGGTGTTTGGCTTCTTCGGCCTGAAACCAGCAAAAATCGCTGGCGCCGTCGCCGCGCTTGCCTCGGCCCCCTTCGTCATCGGGTTCCTGCACGATTACACGGTCCTCACCGGTTCGCTGGTGGCCTACGCCGTGAGCACCATCGTCTGCTATCTGATGTCCGTCAGGAGCAAACAGGACTTCGACTTCGCCCTGATCAAACAGCGCATCGGCGACTATGACCCCGTGGCCGACGACGCCAGCAACACCCCTGACGACGACCTGGACGGCGCCACGCTGTCCGCCCGAAAGTAGGAGATCACCATGGAAACAATCCTTCTCACCGTGTATGTGCTGATCTGGCCGGTCATCGTTGCAGGGGTCCTCTGGACCGTCTGCCGTGGCTTCTTCAAGGACTGGTCTGAATCCCGGAAGGCCGGTCGAAACATCATCTAGTCGCTCGGTCGGGGCGATCCCTCTGGACGAGCAGCGGGAATGCGTCGGGACCGCAACGGGTTGATCCGGGTATGAAGCGAATAGGTTTTCTATCCTTTGGTAACTGGTCCTCCGCGCAGGGATCGCGAACCCGCACCGGAGGTGAGGCGCTGCTGCAGGCCATCGACCTGGCGGTGGCCGCGGAGGAGATCGGCATTGATGGGGGCATCGTTCAGGGTGCACCATTTTGCCCGGCAGCACGCTTCGCCGTTTCCGCTGCTCGCCGCCGTCGCCGCCCGCACCAGCCGTATCGAGATCGGCACCGGCGTCATTGACATGCGGTACGAGAACCCGCTCTACATGGCGGAGGAAGCGGCCGCGGCGGACCTGATCAGC
>NZ_ASZW01000058.1:0-17220 GCF_000468215.1 Arthrobacter sp. CAL618
GGCCGGCTGCAGTTGGGTATCAGCCGGGGATCGCCCGAGCCAGCTGTTAATGGCGCCGCGACCTTCGGCTACGTTCCGGTCGACGGCGAGGAGTACGCCGACCTGGCACGCCGCCATACCGAGGTGTTCCGCTACGGAATCAGCGGTGCCGGCATTGCCGAGGCCGATCCTCGGATGGGCAGCGGTCTGCTGCCCATCCAGCCGCAGTCTCCTGGTCTGGGTCAACGGATCTGGTGGGGCGCCGGCACCCGGAAGACCGCTGTCTGGGCGGCCGAACAGGGCATGAACCTGATGAGCTCCACCCTGTTGACCGAGGACACTGGCGTGCCGTTCGACGAGCTGCAGGCCGAGCAGATCCAGATGTTCCGTGACACCTGGGCCGAACAGGGCCACACCTTTGAGCCCAGGGTGTCGGTCAGCCGCAGCGTCATTCCGCTGGTCAGCGACGAGGATCGCCAATACTTTGCGCTGAGCGCCCTGCGGGAAACCCGCGACCAGGTCGGAGTGCTCGACGGCGCCCTGTCCCGGTTCGGGAAGAGTTACATCGGGGAGCCGGACGTCATCGCTGAACAGCTCGCCAACGACGCCGCCGTCCAGTCGGCAGACACGCTGATGCTCACCGTCCCCAACCAGTTGGGCGTGGACTACAACGCGAAGCTGTTGGAGAACGTTGCAGCGCATGTGGCCCCAGCTATCGGGTGGCGGCGCTCCTCACCTCTTGAAGCTGCCGCCCGCCGCTAGCTCAGGGGATGAGCTTGTCCGCACGGTAGCGCTCGAAGAGGTCGGTGAACGCGTCGAACGTGCGGCGGTAGCCGGTAAAACCGGCGATGCGGCTCTTGCTCATATCGGCGACTACCTCAAGGTTCCTGCCGAGGTCGCCGTCGGTGTGCCACCAGGAGGCCACCCGGTCCAGGCGCGGTTCCGCCAGCCCGTGAGCCGTGACGAGTTCCTGCCACTGCGCGTCGGCTCCGGCCATCTGGACCTCGAGTGGCCGTGGCTGGTCTCGGAACCCTTCGGCTTCGACCCCAAAGTGTGCAGCGAGTTGCTGCCACATCCAACGCCACCTGAACACGTCGCCGTTGACCACGTTGAAGGCTTCGTTGGCCCCGTTAGGCGACGTGGCTGCCCAGACCATGTGGTCGGCGAGGAGTCCGGCGTCGGTCATGTCAGTCAGGGAATTCCACTGGGTTTCAGAGCCCGGGAAAATGAAGGGGCGGCCGGACTCCTTACACAGCGCCGCATAGGCTGAGAGGGTCAATCCCATGTTCATCGCGTTGCCAACAGCGTGCCCGATAACCGTGTGCGCGCGGTGCACCGACCAGGTGAAGCCCTGCGCCGCAGCGGCGGCCCACAGCTCGTCCTCCTGCGCGTAGTAGAAGTTGTTGACCGGCAACCGTGGCTCTTCTTCGTGGAACGGCGTGTCCGGCATCTCGCCCTCGCCGTAAGCTTCGAACGGCCCGAGATAGTGCTTCAGCCCGGTCATCAACGCCACGTGCGCCACCGGCTTTCCGACCAGAGCCTCCAGGAGGTTGCGCAGCATCGCGACGTTCACCCGGATGTTCGCTTCCTCGGTGTCCTGGCGGGCCCAGGCGGTAAAGAACACCTGGGTGGGTGCAACATCAGCGAGCGCGTCCTTCAGCGACTGGGGCGAGGATAGGTCGGCCGGAACGTACCGCACGTTGGCTTTCGGGGTTCCTTCGCTCCGAGACATGGCGAGCACCTGCCATCCCTCGCCAGCGAGTTTCTCTACCAGGGCTGACCCAGCAATGCCGGAGGCGCCGACTACCAATGCGATACCGCCTGTTTGCGCGTCGGACAGGGGTGCCTGCTCGTTGTGACTCATCGGGTCTCCTTGTGGTGCGATTTGTGTGACAGCACCCGCTCGAGTGAACTGTCCTATCTACGGCAAGCCAGTGGTCCACCGAATAATTCCGCACCGATTCCCGGTGGTCGGGTCTTATGGCACTGCTGTTCGAGAGTGTCGCCACCGATGATTGAACAACTGACCGATGATGAAAGACGATGATGACGCTAGAAACGCCCGAGCCAACCCGACCGGTCACGGTCTTCCTTCTGGATGACCATGAACTGGTCCGACGTGGGCTTCGGGATCTCCTGGAGGGCGAAGGATTTGCTGTCATAGGCGAAACCGGGTCTGCTGCTGAGGCAGTTCGCCACATTCCAGCCCTGGCACCCGATGTGACCATTCTGGATGCCCGCCTCGCCGACGGAAACGGGATCGAGGTGTGCCGTGATGTCCGGTCAGTGGACCCGTCGCTGCAGTGCGTGATCCTCACCAGTTACGACGACGACGACGCCGTACGGGGCGCAATCCTGGCTGGCGCTGCCGGCTACATTCTCAAGGAAATTGTCGGATCGGACCTTCTGGAGAAGGTGCGCCGTGCAGCCAACGGGGAGTCACTGTTCGATGAGGACGTCAAGGCACGGGTTATTGCCGGTTTCACCGCCGTGCAGCCCGAGGACCCGCGCCTCGCGGGACTGACCGTCCAGGAGAAGAAGGTGCTGGCGCTGATCGGGGCCGGGATGACCAACCGGGAAATTGGCGCCGAACTGTTCCTGGCCGAGAAGACCATCAAGAACTACGTGTCCTCCGTGCTGGCAAAACTCGGGTTCCAGCGCCGGACACAGGCGGCCGTCTACATTTCGCGCCCGCGCACCTAGCCCGCCCGGCCCTCCAGCCCCGGTCAGCCCGACCGTACCGCGCGTCCCGGTCCTCTAACCCGTTCCCGTGGGCAACCTGGACATCGGTGCCCACAATCTCCACCCAAAATGCCCAGGTTGACCCGGCCTGTCCAGGTTGCTCACCGGATCGTCAGCTCAGGGGCAGTATCACGTCGATGGTGGTGCCGTGGCCCAGGGAGGATTCGATCCTGACCTCTCCGCCGAGTTCCTCAGCCCGCTGCTGCATGTTCCGCAGCCCACTGCGACGCCCGGTCTGCTCGAATCCCTGGCCGTTGTCAGCGATCCGCAGGTTGACTGAATCCGTGCTCGCAGACAGCGTCACCATGATGGTGGTGGCCTGAGAATGTTGCAGCGCGTTGGAGAGTGCTTCCCGAAGGATTGCTTCCACATGGGCCGCCGTCGCCACCCGGACCACGGTGTCGAGTGGTCCGGAGAAGTGGATGACCGGTTCGACGTCGGAACCGTCGAGGGACCGGCGGACAAGCGCGAGGATCCGTGAGCTCAGACTGTCCTCGCTGTTCGTCACCGATTGCAGCGAGTAGATCGTGGCCCTCAGCTCACCGATAGTCGCGTCGAGCTCAGTAGTGACGGAAGCGATCCGGGCGAGGGGCTCCTCCCCGACCACATGCTTTCGAAGACTCTGAATACTGAGTCCGGCGGCGAACATCCGCTGAATGACCAGGTCGTGGAGGTCCCGGGCAATCCGGTCCCGGTCTCCGAAGACGGCGTCCTGTTCGCGCTGGATCTGCATCTGGGTCAGTTCCAGGGCCGTGGAAATCTGGGAGGCGAACGCGGCAACCATTCGCTGATCCACGGGCGAAAACGGCGGATCATCCTTGGTGCGGGCAATGACCAGGAACCGGGCGTGGCTGCCCCGGTCGGTGATCCGGGTGTACATGGCGGCGTCGAACACATCGGGCTCTGAGTTGGGCAGCACGTCCTGGAGGTCGCGCCCGTTGAGAACTGCTGTATCCCTGAACGGAAGCGTTACCTTGCGGAGGGCCGTCCCGTCACCCACAAGCCGCCCGCGAAAACTGTCGCCGTGCAGGCCGAGAGCCACCTCGCAATACAAGGCCTCGTCGGGCGCCATCCGGGTAAGGATGAGGATTAGGGATGCGCCGGAGGCAGCCTTCGCGTGTTCGGCAACGATCTCCACATCGCTGAGGTTCAGCTCCGAGGAGGAGTTCAGGAGCGCCTGAACCGCATCCTGTCCGCATTCCAGCCATCGGGAACGTCTCGTCTCAGCTTCGAAGAGGCGCATGTTTTCGATGGCCACCCCGGCCGCCGCCGCGAGGGCAACCGTCAGATCCTCATCGGACTGGGAGAAGTCCCCACCGCCGTTCTTTTCGGTCAGATACAGGTTGCCGAAGACCGTGTCGCGCACCCTGATCGGCACACCGAGGAAGGACGTCATCTGGGGATGACCCGCTGGGAACCCGAAGGATGCGGGGTGTTGGCGGAGGTCTTCGAGGCGAAGTGGTTTCGGCTCGCTGATAAGCAGCCCGAGCACCCCGTGTCCTACGGGCAGTGCACCGATCTGGCTGATCTGGTCCCCGTCGAGGCCCACGGTGATGAAATGACTCAGCACTCCGTCCGGACCGATAACACCAAGGGCCGCGTACTTCGCGTCCACCAGCCGGCAGGCCGCCTCCACCACCCGTTCCAGCACGGTCTGCAGACCCTGGTTTTCCGCGATGGCAGCGAATCCTGCCAGCAGATGGTCAATTTCCCCCGCGGACTTCAGCGGAGGGGGCACGTCATCGGGATCTGTGACTGGGGTGGTTCGGATGGGACTCATTGTGCGACTCCAGTGAGTTGAACCCTGGCCTTCGATTCGTTGTCGTGGTGAAAATGAAGGAGCATACAGAGGCTGACCCGGCGGATTAGGTCTTCCGGCCCTAGTGGTGCGGGGCGTCCGACCTTACTGTCGGGCTATGGACTCCGAGAATACACCCACATCCGTTTTACCGGCCCACACCTGTTGGGAGCTATTGCGCGGCACCGCCTACGGTCGGATGGCCCTGTGCGTCGACGGACAGCCCGAAATTTTCCCCATCAATGCGCAGGTAGACCACGGAACGCTGGTGTTCCGTACCTCTGAGGGATCAAAACAGCGGGCAGCCGAAGGCGCTCCGGTGGCGTTCGAGGCCGATGGTGTCCTGCAGGACGGGTCACGAGCCTGGAGCGTGGTCATCAAAGGGAATGCATCAACCATTCAACGCACCGCCGAACTGATGTCCACGATCCACCTTCCTCTACACCCGTGGGAGCCCGGGCGGAAGGACCGCTTTATGCGGATAGTGCCCACGAGTGTCACCGGTCGGAGCTTCGACGTTACGCCTGCCCCCCAGCTGCAGGAGATGCCGGTAGCGAGCGAAGAGTAACCACCAGGGTGGGGCACGGTGGAGCTAGCAGCAGCGTGTGAGTCACTGAGCCCAGCATAATTCCCGGTCGGGCACCCCGACCGTGCCGCCCAATCACCAGCAGGAACGCGTCAGCGGCGTGGAACAGGAGGGACTCCACGGGTGGCCGCTCGTCATCGAGAACCCTTGTTACGGTGAGCGACGGATAGGTCACCTTCAGTTGCGCGAGCACCGAAGCGGTTCCGCTGACCTCCGGAGCTGTGGTATCTGTCGCTGAGGTGACGACTTTGAGCCCGTGACCCGACCGGCTGGCTTCGGCCGCTGCCACGCGCAACGCGTCGTGCGATTCCGCCGAGCCATCGACACCCACCACCACGTCGCCGTCGTTGTCGGAGCCGGCGCTGGGGTCACGCGGGATCACTGCTACCGGAGAGGTGCTGCCGAGCGCTACCTGCTGCCCGACGGATCCGAGGTATTCGCCCGTCTTTCCGTCCAGCCGGTCAGCACCAACAACGAGGAGCGATGCATCCTCGGAGAGGCTGACCAGGGCGTCCACGATGTCGCCGCAATGCACGTTGGCGGTGACGTGTGCGTCGGGATAGTCGGCGCACACCTTCCGGGACTCCTCATCGAGCGCCTGGCGAGCCGCAGCGATCAGGCTGCCGTACGGTGTCCCACCCGCTGCCACGGGGAGCATGAGTGACGGGTCGGGAAGGGCATGCAGCATCGTAATGTGCTGCCCGGTTTGGTGGCCGCGCCGCACGGCCCAGCGCAGAAGCGCCGGGCCGGTCAGCCCGTCCCGGAAGGCGACGACGATGGGCCGGTCCTCGGCGAAGTCAGCGCCTGCTGTGTCGCTCACGAGGTGGTGCTTTCGGGGACGATGACCGCGCGGCCGCGAAGCGTTCCGGCCCGGAGCCGCTCATAGGCCGTAGGTCCATCGGACAAAGAAAACTGCTCGTACTCGACGTGGATTTTCCCCACTCGAGCCAGTTCCACCACTTCCATCAGCTCTGCTCTGGATCCCCAGTAGGGGGCACGTGCCTGGGCGTCCCACGGCGTGGAGAAGAAACCGACGTCGACGGTGCCCACTCCAACCCCCACAACGGCAATGTCCCCACCGATTCCGACCACCCGGGACGCGAACCCCGTGGTGACGGGAGTACCCACAAAGTCGAAGACCGCGGTGGCACCCTTGCCGCCGGTAAGAGTCCGGATCTGCGCCTCGGCCTCCTCCCCGGGGGCCAGCACATGGTCGGCGCCGACGTCGAGCGCGAGAGCACGTTTCTGCTCTGAGGTGTCAATGGCGATGATGGTCGCCGCGCTCAGCGCCTGAAGGATCTGGACACCGACGTGGCCGAGCCCGCCTACGCCGATGACCACCGCCGTCGAGCCTGGGACCAGTTTCGGCAGGCTCTGCTTGATGGCGTGGTACGGGGTCAACCCGGCATCGGTGAGTGACACGCTGGCCACCGGGTCGAGGTCGCCGAGGGGCACCAGATGTCGGGGGTCGTCGACCAGGATGAACTCGGCCATGGCGCCCGGCGCGCCGAGGCCCGGGGGTGCGATCCCCTGCTCTGCCGCTACCTCGCAGTAGTTCTCGTTGCCTTGGGCGCAGGTATAGCAGCGCCCGCAACCCCACGGACCGTAGACGAGCATGGAGTCACCCACCTGGAGCCCGGTTACCCCGGCACCCCAGGATTCGACGGTGCCTGCGCCCTCGTGGCCAAGCGTGAGCGGCAGACCATAGATGTACTGGTCCGCGGGAAGATCCATGATGAATTGGTCGGAATGGCAGACACCGGCCGCGGTTACGCGCAGCAGGACTTGTCCGGGTCCGGGGACTGGGGTGGGAATGTCAACGAGTTCAGGGGCCGATCCGACTGTGCGATAATGCAGCGCCCTCACGCGTGATCCTCGGGCATTTCCCCTGTTGAACCCTCGACCACGAGGACAGGGCATTTTGCGTGGGCCACGCAGGCGCCACTGACCGATCCCATGAGCAGGCCTCTGAAAGTACCGTGCCCACGGCGTCCCAGGACGAGCATCACCGCTCCCTCAGCCGCCTTGACCAGCCCTTTGGACGGGTGGGAAAAGAGTACGACCTTCTCCAACCCCTCAGGCGGGTCATCCCCGAACGCTGATTGCACAGCAGTATCGAGGTGTTTGTGGGTGATTTCCTCGAAGTTGTCGCTACCGATCGGCACATAGCCTGCGTACTCTGGCGGGTAATCCCAGGTGCTGACCGCCTGGATCACCGCGTTGAATGGTGGTGCAAGTTTCCGGGCGAAACGCAGTGCGGCAATCGATTGCTCGGAGCCGTCAACTCCGACGACGATGCGGGGTGAGGTAGATGCTTCCATGATGTGCCTCCCGTGTCAGCGCGGCAAGGTTGCAGCTGCTTCCTTCAGTCTCACCCGCACTTGCCCGTGAGCGTTAGGGTCTTAGGGCCCGTTCTGGGGTGTCATCGGGCGCGGCGAGGAGCCGCCGGTGGTGCCGGAACAGGATTTCAATAGCTATTCCACCCAGCAGTGCGACGACGCCCGACGCCACGAGATGGTTCCACCCCGGCACGGTGAAGTCGAAGAAGTCGCTGAGCAGGGGCACCGTCAGCACCAGCCCCAGCCCCACGAACATCGCCCCGATGATCAGCACCCGCCAGCGGTTCAGCGGACGTGACAGGACAACCAACACCCATAGTGCGATCAACGCCAAAACCAGAGCGGCGGCGGTCCGCACCTCAGCGGTGGTGCCGGTGTCTGTCCACCGCGAATAAGTGTTGATGGCGACGACGGCGAGCGCAATGATGAGCCCCGCCGGTATGGCAAAGGACAGGGAACGCTTCAAGAATCCGCTGCGGTAGCGGCGGGTGTTGGGCATCAACGCCAGGAAGAACGCAGGAATACCAATGGTGATTCCATCAGTGGCCGACAGCTGCCGGGGCAGGAAGGGGAAGTCCCAGAGCAGCGCTCCGAAGGTTATCGAGAGAATGACCGCGTAGGCCGTTTTGGCCAAAAACAGCATCGATACGCGTTCAATGTTGGCGATCACCCGGCGCCCCTCGGCGACGACGCCCGGGAGCCGGTCGAACCGACCATCCAGCAGCACCAGCCGTGAGACGGCCTTTGTGNGGCGGCGGCGGCCGAGTCCATGGCAATACCAATGTCGGCCTCCTTCAGGGCGAGCGCGTCGTTGACGCCGTCGCCGGTCATCGCCACAACGTGCCCGCGACGTTGCAGGGCAATGACCATGCCCTTCTTCTGGGCCGGCGTCACCCGGCCAAAGACCGTGTGGTGCTGCATCACTTCGGCCAACTCTTCGGGATCTTCGGGAAGCTCCCGGGCGTCGAAGCCTGCGTCCGTGGCCACGCCCACCTCCCGTGCGACCGCTGCGACGGTTCGGGGGTCGTCACCGGAGATGATCCTCAGCGAGACGCCCTGCTCCGTGAAGTAGGCGAGCGTCTGGGCGGCGTCTGACCGGACCTGCTCACGAAAGGTCAACAGGGCCACCGGGGCGGGGTCGGCTGGAAGCACCGCTTCATCATCATTCTGGACCGCTGGTGGAGTGGGTGCATAAGCCAGAACGAGGGTGCGCAGACCGGAACCAGCAAGACGCGAGGCGGCGTCCAGCGCTTCCCGTGCCGCCGGGGTGCTCGACGTGCTCGACTCCAGCACGATCTCCGGGGCGCCCAGGAGCCACGTTCCGGCTGCTGGTGTGCCGTCGGGAAAACTGACCGCACTCCATTTCCGTGCAGAGGAGAACGGCACCGATGCGACCGGGCTGAGCGAACCGTCGTCGTCGAAGGCGTCGGCCAGACACCGGGCGGTGGCGTTGGCGTTCGGGTCTGCCCCGAACCAGCCAAGAGCCTGTTTCCATCCCTCCTGTGGGGCGGTCCCAATTTTGTGAACCTCGTCGAAGACGATCTTCCCCGCGGTCAACGTTCCTGTCTTGTCGAGGCATAGGACGTCCACCCGGGCCAGTCCCTCGACAGCCGCCAGTTCCTGAATGAGCACGTTCTGCTGGGCCAGGCGCACGGCTCCCACGGCAAAGGCGACGCTTGTCATGAGCACCAGCCCCAAGGGGATCATGGCGATGACGCTGGCGACGGCACCCACCGCGCCTGTTCTCCAGGCGCCGGTGGTGATCGCCTGTTCCCATCCGCCCTGGCTTTGCATCTGACCGTTGACCACAATGGCCATCACGGGCAGCAGCGCGAAGGTGATCCAACGCAGGACCTGGTTCAGGCCCTGCCTGATTTCTGAGTGAACCAGGGAGAAGCGTTTGGCTTCGGCGGTCAGACGGCTGGAGAAGGAGTCAGCGCCGACTCGGTTGACTATCGCCCAAGCCTGCCCGCTCACAACGCTGGAGCCCGACAACACCTCATCATCGATCACCTTGTCGACAGGTTCTGATTCTCCGGTCAGCAAAGATTCGTCGATCTCAAGACCCTCGGCCTCCAGGATCACCGCATCGGCGGGGACCTGATCCCCGGCGCGGAGTACCAGAATGTCGTCCTTGACGACGTCTTTGACGTCGACGTCCTGGACCGTGCTGTCCCTGAGGACCCTCGCCCGTGGGGCGTTCAGAACCGCGAGACGGTCAAGGGATTTCTTGGCTTTGAACTCCTGCACGACGCCGATCAGCGCGTTGCCGACTGCAGCGAACCCGAACAGCGCATCCCGCCACTGTCCGAGGAAGAGGAGCAGTAAAAAGCTGCCCGCAACAATGGCGTTGAAGAGCGTCAGGACGTTGGCCCTGAAGATGTCCCAAAGGCTACGGCTCGATTGGTCCGGGACGTTGTTGGTCTGACCGGATTCGACACGGACAGCGACGTCGGCGGCGGAGAGCCCTGTTCGTTCGGCGACCTGCGCCAAGTGTTTGGGGCCCGATTGGCCCTTGTGGCGTTGGCCCACTGCTTCAGCTGCTTCCATGGGGTACCTCTCTCGTCAGCACGGCAGGATTGCAGCAGCTTTCTCCAGTGTGCACTCTGACTGCCTCGCTGAGTAAGGGTCTTTGTACCCCTCTTGAATGATAGAATCATCAAATAGTCAATTAGTTGGAGTGAAGGTCAATGAAGGATTCACCACCGGAGTACGCCGACTTCCGCGCACCCCTCTACGAAGTAAAGGCGAACCTCTTCAAGGGACTCGCCCATCCCGTCCGGATCCGCGTCCTGGAACTTCTCTCAGCCGCACCCGAGGTCTCGGTCTCGGATCTGTTGACGGCGACAGGCTTGGAGGCCTCTCATCTCTCCCAGCACCTATCGGTGCTGCGACGCTACCGACTGGTGAAGTCGGAGCGGCGCGGACTCCAGCAGTTCTACACCCTTGCCGATCCGCTGGCGGCGGAACTGCTCGCGGTAGCCCGGGGACTCCTCCAGAACGTGCTCAACGCCACGAAGGAAGACCTTGAGTACTCGACGGCCACCGGATCCACCACTGTCGACGGAGACAACAGATGAGGATCCTCCCGACAGTCCGGGCACTGCTCCCTTCGGTCCGGGACTACGCCCAGCTGCCCCGGACCTGGCGGGGTGACCTCATCGCTGGCCTGACGGTCGGAATTGTGGCACTGCCGTTGGCGCTCGCGTTCGGGGTCAGCTCCGGCGCGGGCGCCGCCAGTGGCCTCATCACCGCAGTGGTAGCGGGTCTGGTGGCGGCAATCTTCGGAGGCTCCCACGTTCAGGTGTCCGGTCCTACCGGTGCGATGGTCGTGGTGTTGGGTCCAGTCATCGCCTCGCATGGGATCGAGGCGCTGGCCTTGGTGAGCGTCCTCGCCGGCGTGATGGTGGTCGCGGCGGGTGTGTTGAAGCTGGGACGGGTGGTCTCGTTCTTGCCGTGGCCCGTCATTGAGGGCTTCACCCTCGGCATCGCCATCATTATCTTCCTGCAGCAGGTGCCAGCCGCCATCGGTGAGGATGCGGGGCCAAGCAGCAATGCGGCCGTTTCTGCACTTCAGGCCGCAGGGACCGCCTCAACGGCCGAGTTTCTGGCAGCCGGGGCGCTCGTTGCGGTGGTGGCTCTCATCATGATCGGCGCACCGCGGCTCCACCATCGCCTTCCGGGCTCCCTTATCGCCATCATCGCAGCGAGTGTGATGGCTGAACTGCTGGCGATGCCGGTCGCGCGGATCGGGGCCCTCCCCGATTCCCTGCCGGCACCCACGGTGCCGGGCTGGGACTGGGAATTGGTGATTGTACTGACCGGACCGGCAGCAACCATCGCCATTCTCGCGGCGATCGAGTCCTTGCTTTCCGCCCGGGTTGCCACCTCGATCTCCGACACCGGCTCCTATGACGCGGACCGGGAGCTTTTCGGCCAGGGCCTGGCATCGGTGGCGTCCGGGTTTTTCGGCGGCATGCCCGCCACCGGTGCGATTGCCCGCACAGCCGTGAATATCCGCTCGGGAGGGCGCACCCGGTTTGCGGCAATCACGCACGCCTTCGTTTTGCTCTTTGTGGTCTATCTGGCGACCGGCCCCGTGGCGCGCATCCCCCTGGCTGCCCTGGCTGGAGTGCTGATGGTGACGGCCGTCCGGATGGTCTCACTTTCCACCCTGCGCAGCGTGGTGGGCTCAACCCGCGGAGACACTGTGGTCCTGATCGTGACAGCAGTCGTCACGGTTTCCTTCGATCTGATCCAGGCGGTGGGAATCGGCGTGCTGGTGGCCGCGTTCTTCGCCCTACGTGCCCTGGTCAAGTCCGGCGGGGTGCACCGGGAGGAAATCTCCGGTCCAGTCCAGGACGGCGACTCAAGGATCGCCGTCTACCGGATCGAGGGAGCTCTTTTCTTTGCTGCCGCCGAGCGGGTCCTGGAACGGGTCAGCGACATCGAAAATGTTGAGGTGGTGATCATTCGAATGTCTCAGCTGCAGTCGCTGGATGCGACCGGCGCAAGGGTGATCGCGGATCTCGTCAATACCCTGGAGCGCCGCGGCATTACAGTTCTGGTCAAGGGAGTCCAGGATCGTCATCTGCGACTCATTACCCGGGTTGGCGTCCTTGAATCTCTTCGTCACCACAACCACCTCTTTACCGCCCTGGAACCCGCCGTGGAACATGCCCGCAGCCACGTCGCCCGAAACCGGGAGGCGCCGGACACCACCCCCTGAGGCAGCGTCCCTCTGAGGCAGCGTCCCGCAGTATTGAAGGCCGGGACCAAAGCCTCTGGCCCCGGCCGGCTTCCTGATGCATGGTGGGAGGACAACAAGAGGGGGCAACCATGGAAGACAAGTACATCGTCGTCGGGGTCGACGGCTCACCATCGTCAGTTCTCGCACTGCAGTGGGCGGAGCGGCTTGTACCAACCGTCGCCACCTCGATCCGGGCTATTGCCGCCTGGCAGGTCCCCTTCACCTACTACGAATTCCCGGTCTCCGGGTGGGATCCAAAGAGCGTTGCCAAAACCATCCTGTCCAATGCGTTGGAGAAAGCGTTCGACGGCGAACCGCCCGCCCATGTCACGGCACTGACCCGGCAGGGCCCACCAGCCGGAGTGCTGATTGACGAGAGTCGTGCCGCGCAGATGCTGATCGTCGGGAGTCGGGGACACGGCGGTTTCGTCGGACTGCTTCTGGGATCCGTGAGTTCGGCCGTTGCCGAGCATGCATCCTGTCCGGTACTGATCGCCCATGGCCCGGAAACATCACCCCCTAATGAAAGTAGTAATGAATGAAGAACAGCATCGTTGTTGGCTACGACGGTTCAGCTCAGTCCCGCACAGCACTCGAGTGGGCGGTGGCGCAGGCGATGCTGGAACACCGCACCCTCCATCTGGTGCACTGCTGGATCTGGCCCCTGTTCACTGACGATCTGGGGCCGGTCGAGGGCGTCGCCGACAGCGGATTGCGGCATGCGGCGGAGGCGATCGTCGCAGAGGGGGAAGCCGAAGCGCGACGGCTCGCTCCCGAGCTGGACCTGAAGGCGAGCCTCATCTCGGGGGTTTCATCGGCAATCCTGGACCGGATGTCACGCAACGCCCACCTGGTGGTGGTCGGAAGCCGCGGACTGGGTGGGTTCATGGGCCTGCTGGTCGGTTCGGTCAGCCTCAAACTCGCTAATACGGCGTCCTGTCCTGTGGTGGTGGTGCGTCAGCAAACCGATGCAACCGGATCAGTGCTGATCGGCCTTGATGGCTCCCCGAAAAGCGATACTGCACTGGACGACGCCATCGCCCTCGCCGCCCTATGGAAAGCTCCGCTCAAGCTCATACACGTGCGCGACGACATCCGCCTGTTCGGACGGAATCACTCCTACCCCGGCTCGGATGTGAGAGCTATGCAGATCCTCGCCGCCGCCGCGCTTCGAGCCCGCGCCGCCGCCCCGGGCGTGGAGATCGAATCCGTGCTGGTGACTGGCCATTCGGTGGCCGGCACAATCCTGGAAGCCGCCGAGTCCGCGCGCATTGTGGTGGTAGGCGAGACGGGGCAGGGCAATTTTATGGGTGCTGTCGGTTCGACGGCCCAAGCCATTCTTCATCATGCCAAGGGGAACATTCTGATCTCCCGGCGCCCCCGGACCTAGGGCGACGGGAGATGGCCCACCCTAGCCAGGGTGGGCATGGTCCACCCTGACTAGGAACCAGCCGTCCACTGCCAGTTCCTGACCTCCGGCAGATCCTCACCAGCCGTCCTGATGTACTGATGGTGCTGGATCAATTTGTCCTTCAGCTCTTCCCTGACATGGGAGGAAACGTCCCGGAGCCGGGGCACCCGGTCGATGACGTCGATGGCCAGATTGAACCGGTCAATCTGGTTCATCACGCACATATCGAATGGCGTGGTCGTGGTGCCCTCTTCTTTGTAGC
The DNA here is from genome assembly GCF_000468215.1 of Arthrobacter sp. CAL618. Taxonomy (NCBI): domain Bacteria; kingdom Bacillati; phylum Actinomycetota; class Actinomycetes; order Micrococcales; family Micrococcaceae; genus Arthrobacter; species Arthrobacter sp. CAL618. The sequence goes on from NZ_ASZW01000058.1 coordinate 13,868, forward strand.
CGCGCACGTGGAAGTTGTTGTGGTTCGTGTGGCGGTAGGTCAGTCGATGGATCAGCCAGGGGTAGCCGTGGTAGGCGAAGATGACAGGTTTATCCTGGGTGAATACGGCATCGAACTCCACGCTGGAGAGCCCATGCGGATGGCTGCTCTGGTCCTGGAGCCGCATCAGGTCCACCACATTGACCACCCTGATCCGCAGGTCAGGGAAGTGGTGTTGCAGGATCTCGACGGCGGCAAGGGTCTCCATCGTCGGCACATCCCCGGCGCAACCCATGACGACGTCGGGTTCCTGCCCTGCGTCGGAGCTCGCCCACTCCCAGATACCGACGCCCTTGATGCAGTGCTGGATTGCTGACTCCATGTCCAGATACTGCAGTTGAGGCTGCTTGCCTGCCACGATGATGTTCACGTACTGGCGGCTGCGCAGGCAGTGGTCGGCGACGGACAGCAGGGTGTTGGCGTCCGGTGGAAGGTACACGCGGATCACGTCGGCTTTCTTGTTGACCGCATGGTCAATGAAGCCGGGGTCCTGGTGCGAGAAACCGTTGTGGTCCTGACGCCAGACGTGGGACGTCAGCAGGTAATTCAACGAGGCGACGGGCCGGCGCCACGGGATGTCGTTGGTGGTGCTCAGCCATTTGGCGTGCTGGTTGAACATCGAATCGACCACGTGGATGAATGCTTCATAGCAGGAGAAGAAGCCGTGCCTGCCGGAGAGGAGATACCCTTCCAGCCAGCCCTGGCACGTGTGTTCGGACAGGATTTCCATCACCCTGCCGTCCGGCGCGAGATGGTCATCCCCGGGGACGACGTCGGCGTTCCAGGTCCTGTCCGTGGCTTCGAGCACGTTGTCCAACCGGTTGGAGTTGTTTTCGTCCGGGGCGAAGACCCTGAAGGACTCCATGTTGCCGGTCATGACGTCCCGGAGGAAAGTTCCGAGCACCCTCGTCGATTCGACGGCCCCGGTTCCCGGCGATCCGATGGAAACCGCGTAATCACGGAAGTCTGGCATCTGCAGGTCCCGGAGCAGAATCCCCCCGTTGGCGTGGGGATTGGCGCTCATCCGTCGCGCGCCTTCCGGGTGAAGGCCGCGGATGGCGGGAACCGGCACGCCGTCGTCGTCGAACAGTTCCTCCGGCCGGTAGCTGCGCAGCCACTTCTCCAGGATCTCGCGGTGCGCCGGGTTTTCGCGGGCGCCGCTGAAGGGCACCTGGTGTGCACGCCAGGTGCCTTCCACCTTGACGCCGTCGACGTCGGCGGGTCCGGTCCAGCCCTTCGGCGAGCGCAGCACGATCATGGGCCACAGCGGGCGCTCGGTTTCACCCTCGGTGCGTGCCCGGCTCTGAATGTCCCGGATCTCATCAAGGCAGGTATCCAGCACGCGGGCAAAGTCCTGGTGCATTTGTTCCGGGTCGGAGCCTTCCACGTAGTACGGGGTGTGGCCGTAGCCGCGCAGCAATCCGTCCAGTTCTGCATGGCTGATTCTGGCCAGAATCGTGGGGTTGGCAATCTTGTAGCCGTTCAGGTGCAGGATCGGCAGCACCGCCCCATCCCGTCGGGGATCGACGAACTTGTTGGAGTGCCAGCTGGCCGCGAGCGGGCCGGTCTCCGCTTCGCCGTCGCCGATGATCGCCGCGACCGTGAGGTCCGGGTTGTCGAATGCGGCTCCGTAGGCGTGGGACAGGGCGTAACCCAGCTCGCCGCCCTCGTGGATTGAGCCAGGGGTTTCCGGAGCCACGTGGCTGGGGATCCCACCGGGGAAGGAGAACTGGTGGAAGAGGCGCCGCATCCCGGCCCCGTCCCAGGAAATATCCGGGTACGTTTCGCTGTACGTCCCCTCAAGCCAGGCCGATCCGACAGCCGCAGGACCGCCGTGGCCTGGCCCCATGATGTAGATCATGTCCAGATCCCGGGCCATGATGGCCCGGTTCAGGTGCGCGTAAATGAAGTTCAACCCCGGGGTGGTCCCCCAGTGGCCGAGCAACCGGGGCTTGATGTGTTCGGGCTGCAGTGGCTCCCTCAGGAGCGGGTTGTCCATCAGGTAGATCTGCCCCACCGAAAGATAGTTGGCTGCACGCCACCAGGCGTGGATGTTCGATAATTGGGCAGGATTCAGGACCGGCTGCTGGCTCATGAATTTAAGCCTGCGCCCCCGAATGGCACCTGATCCAGTGCCGAAAGACCCTTATCCGTTGGTAGTCCCTGAGACTACGGTGGGCAGATGGATACCAAGCACAAAGGTAAGAAGTCCCGGAAGTGGAGCGACCTCACCGCCCGGCAGCAGACGGTCACCCTGGTGATGGGTTCCATCCAGCTTTCACTCGCGGCCACCGCGTGGACTGACCTGGCCAAACGGCCAGCAGCTCAGGTGAACGGGCCCAAGCTGATGTGGACTGCGATCATCGCGATCAACTTCATCGGCCCGGTCCTCTACTTCCTCAAAGGGATCCGCCGCTAATTCCTGAACCCGATCAGCCCTCGCGAAAGAAGGCCCTCATGAGCATGCCCACCGTTAACGACGAGTTCTGGGACACCCCCGGCCTCTTGCGTGCGTCCGAGCAGCTGAACGCCGACGAATGCTGGGCGTTGATGGCGGGGCAGACAACCGGGCGGATCGGGTTCCTGCATGACGGGTTGGTCACCATTTTTCCGTTGAACTGCATCATTCATGACCGCGCCGTGTACTTTCGTACCGCCGAGGAGGGGGTCATTGCCACCAGTCAGCTGGAGCGGGCGGCATTCCAGCTGGACCACATTGATACCGTCACGCGCCGCGGCTGGACCATTCTGGTCAACGGCACTCTGGAACGCATCAACGATCCGGAGCTGCTGAAGACCCTTTGGGGCAGCCGGGCCGACGAGCCCTGGGCGCCCGGCCAACGGAACGTGTTCTTCGGCATCACCGCGCAAAAGGTTAGTGGGCGGCGGGTCCACCCGGCCCACTAGCTAGTCAGCGGTCCTCGCGGGGTCCAGCAACTGCGCCAGGTGGATGCCGCGGCGCTCGCTGAGGTCCTCCAGCTGGGTCCGGCAGGAATAGCCGTCAGCCAGCACGACGGCGTCGTCCGCTGAGGCCCGCACGGCAGGCAGGAGTTGCTGCTCCGCCACGGCCACCGAAATCTCGTAATGCCCCCGCTCCACACCGAAGTTGCCTGCCAGCCCGCAGCACCCGCCGAGTTTCTGAACCGTGGCACCGGCACCTTCAAGGAGTGCTGCGTCGGGGCTCCAGCCCATCACCGCATGGTGATGGCAGTGCGGCTGCGCAACAACAGTGGTTCCTTCCAATGACGGTGGGGTGTAGTCGGGGGTCTTCGCGAGGAATTCTGCGAGGGTGTGGGTGGCGGCGGCCACCCGGC
>NZ_ASZW01000059.1:0-1308 GCF_000468215.1 Arthrobacter sp. CAL618
CCGCCTGCCCGAGCAGCTCGACGGCGTCGGACCTAAGTACGCCAGTGCAGGACGGTTCAAGACCCACGATCGGAATCCCCTGGTCCACCGACGCTCCAAGCACGGTGACACTTGACCGCAGGATCTTCCGGGCCGAGTCGAGCTGGCCGGTCGAAATCCAGGTGAGGCCGCAGCACACCGGTGCGTCGGGGATCCTGACCTGGTAGCCGGCGGCTTCCAGGACGCGTACCGCGGCCTGTCCCACTTCCGGGGAGAAGTTGTTGGTGAACGAATCCGCCCAGAGGAGCACCGGTGGCCGGTCACCAGACGGAGCGGCGGGACGCGCGTTGAACCAGGAGTGAAAGGTCTGCGGTGCGAACGCCGGGATGGACCGCCGCTGGTCGACGCCCGCCAGCCGGAGCCCCAACTGGCGGGCACCGGGCAACCGGACCAGAGCGTTTACCAGGCGCGGGGCGAGTGAAGCCAGTTTCGCCCACCGGGGCAGCCAACCCAACGAGTAGTGCGAGGCCGGCCGGATCCGACCCTGGTAGCTCTGATGCAGCACCTCGGCCTTGTAGGCGGCCATGTCGATACCGGTGGGACAGTCCGAGGCGCAGCCCTTACAGGAGAGGCAGAGGTCCAGGGCGTCGTGCACCTCTGGCGCACGCCAGTTCGGTGCCCCTCCCTTGGCGCCACCCGTGACTGACCCGTTGATCATTTCCTGCAGCACCCGTGCCCGGCCGCGGGTGGAATCCTTTTCCTCACGCGTCGCGAGATATGACGGGCACATCACCGAGCTGTTGTCCGCGTGCGACGCCCGGCACAGCCCCACCCCGGTGCAGCGGTGCACCGCCTGGCTGAAATCGCCGTCGTCGTGTAGGTAACCAAAACCGAGCCTCGACCGTAACGGCCCCGCTTCCGCCACCCGCACGTTCGCGTCGAGTGGCTCAGGATTGACGAGGATCCCGGGGTTGAGGATGTTGTCCGGGTCGAGGATGCCCTTGACCTTCCCGAAGAGCGCGATGGCGGCGGGAGAATACATGTAGGGCAGGAGTTCGCTGCGGGCGCGGCCGTCGCCGTGTTCCCCGGAGAGCGAGCCGCCGTAGCGGGCCACCAGCTTCGCCGCGTCGGTGAGGAACTCCCGGAACACCGTGGTGCCATGGTGTGCCAGCGGGAAGTCGAGACGGATGTGGACGCAGCCATCGCCGAAGTGCCCGAACGGGAACCCGGTGAGGTGGTGAGTCAGGAGTAGTTCGTCGAATTCGCGGAGGTAATCACCCAGCCGTTCAGGGGGCACCGCCGCGTCTTCCCACCCGGCGTGGGCGGGGG
>NZ_ASZW01000060.1:0-4494 GCF_000468215.1 Arthrobacter sp. CAL618
ATCCGCCACAGCGCCAGCGCCTCCCGCGGGTCGGTGATGATGCGGGCATGTTTAGCCTGCGCAATGGCGCTGAGGCAACCCGCGCGGTCGGCGACGTCGACGGCGTCGTCCCCGGAGATTTCGACGAACAGCCAGGCCGCGCCGCCGGGCAGTTCGGGCACCGCCTGCGGGCCCTTTCGGGTGCGAACCACGTCGACGATCCGCGAGTCCAGGCCCTCGCAGGCGGTGGGCTTGAAGGGTAGGACGCTGGTGACGGCGTCGCCGGCGTCGCCAATGGTCTCGAACCCGAGCACCACCATGGTCTTGTGCGGTGCGTCAGCGACCAGCCGCACTCCCGCTTCAAGCACGACGGCGAGCGTCCCTTCGCTGCCGACCAGCGCCCGGCGGAGATCGAACCCACGTTCCGGGAGCAGGTGTTCGAGGGAGTACCCGGAGACCTGCCGGCCGAAGCGGCCGAGTTCGGTTCTGATGGTGCCCAGTTCTGCGGCCACCAGCGAGCGCAGCGCGTCGGTCTCCGACGACGACGGCGTGCCCTGCGCGTCGAGATAAAGCCTGGCGCCGGACCCGGTAACCACGTCGAGGTGGGTCACGTTGTCAGCGGTGCGTCCGTAGGCGAGCGCGCGGGACCCGCAGGCGTTGTTGCCGATCATCCCGCCGACGGTGCAGCGGGTGTGGGTGGACGGGTCGGGGCCGAAGCGCAACCCGTTCGCTAGGGCCACCTTCTGGAGCGTAGCGTGGACGGCGCCGGGTTCGACGACGGCGGTGCGGGTTTCAGCGTCGAACTCCAGGACTCTATTGAGGTGGCGGCTGAAGTCGATGACCACTCCGGTGCCAATGGAGTTGCCAGCCAGGGATGTGCCGGCGCCGCGGGAGGTGAAGGGGATGCCGCGCTCCCGGCAGACCTCGAGCGTCGCGAGGACCTCGTCGAGGTGCCGGGGAAAGACCACCGCCGTCGGCTGCACCCGGTACAGGGACGCGTCGGACGAGTAGGTCGCCCGGGACGTTGCGTCGATCCGCACGTCGGAGACTCCCCTGGATTGAAGTTCAACGACCAGGGAGGTGGGTGCTGTGAGCGTCATTGCCATGAGTAACATGTTACTCATCATTCAGGGTCCCATGATTCATGGCGTAGAAGTTCTCACAAAGCCATTCCAGTCCGGATAGGTGAACGTCACGGAGCGTTTACGTGGCACGCCATGAGTGGAAACGCGGGCTCCGTATCGTCAGGGGAAGTAGAAACACCAACCCTGGAGGTCTCCGTGAGCATTGACGAAGCAGCACCGGCGGACCTGAGTGCTCGACCCGCCACGACCGCGCCAACACTCCTGCACCGGCCCGGCCGGTGGATCGACAACTGGGACGCCGAGGACACCACGCAGTGGAACACTGTGGGCAAGTCCATTGCCAAGCGCAACCTGCAGTGGTCCATCATGTGCGAATTCCTCGGGTTCGTGGTGTGGCAACTGTGGTCGATCGTTGTCGTGTACCTACCGGCAGCCGGTTTCACCCTCTCGACCTCGCAGATCTTCTGGTTGATCTCCATGCCGTCTCTCGTCGGGGCGACCCTCCGGATCCCCTATACCTTTATGGTGCCGCGATTTGGCGGCAGGAACTGGACGGTTATCTCCGCCCTGCTTCTCCTGATTCCCACCATCGGGTTGGCTGTCTGCGTCTCGAACCCGGACACGCCCTTCGGCGTGCTGCTCGCTGTCGCAGCACTGGCAGGGTTTGGTGGTGGTAACTTCGCCAGCTCGATGGCGAACATCACCTATTTCTACCCTGCCCGTGAAAAGGGCTGGGCACTCGGCCTGAACGCCGCCGGAGGAAACCTGGGTGCCGCCGTCGCACAGCTGGTGGTACCGATCGCCATCGCGCTGGGCGCTGCCGCTACCCTGAACCTTCCGCTGGCCGGCTGGCTCTGGGTGCCGCTAATTCTCATCGCGGCCTTCTGCGCCTGGAAGTACATGGACAACCTATCCAACGCGAAAAGCGACATTGCGGGTTCCCTCGCGGCCCTTCGCGAACCGCACTTCTGGATCATGTCCCTGCTCTACATCGGCACCTTCGGATCCTTCATCGGGTTCGCTGGGGTGTTCCCGAAACTGATCGTCGACTCGTTCCCCGCCTTTTCCACCCTCGCGATGGGACCGGTGACCCTGTCTCTGGCGTTCCTCGGACCGCTGGTTGGATCCCTCGCCCGGCCCTTCGGCGGCCGCCTCGCCGATCGTTTCGGCGGAGCACTGATCACCGTCGCAGCCTTCGCCGTCATGGCCGCGGTCGCCCTCACGGTTGTCTGGACTCTTCCGCTCGCCAACTTCTGGCTCTTCCTCGGCCTCTTCCTCGTCCTCTTCGCCGCTGCTGGAACCGGCAATGGCGCCACCTACCGGATGATCCCCATAATTTTCGCGGTGAGGGGAGCCGTGGCAGGACAGACAGACCTGCGCGAATCAGTCAGCACCGCGCGCAAATCCGCGGCAGCACTCGGCCTCATCTCGGCGATCGGCGCCTACGGAGGCTTCCTCATCCCGCAGGTCCTCAACGCATCGAAGGGTGCCTCCGGCAGTTACGACTTCGCCTTTTACGGTTTCGTCGGCGGGTATGTGCTGATGCTCGTCGTCACCTGGTTCTTCTACCTTCGCCGCTCCTCGACCCTCGGCAAGGTTTGACCACCATGGAGCAAACCGGCCCCGGACAGCAAACGCACTGCCCCTACTGCGCACTGCAATGCGCGATGACTGTCAGCGCGTCCACCGCCGGCGGTGGGGCTACGGTCGCCGGCCGCGATTTTCCCACCAACAGGGGCGGCCTGTGCCGGAAGGGCTGGTCGGCAGCCGACCTGCTCCGCCACCCGGATCGCCTGACCGCGCCACTGCTCCGCGGCAGCGACGGCGTCCTGCGGGAGGCCCCCTGGGATGACGTCCTGCAGCTCATCAGCAACCGCGTCCGCACCATCCAGGCTGCTCATGGACGGGACGCCGTCGCGGTGTTCGGCGGCGGAGGCCTCACCAACGAGAAGGCCTACACGCTCGGCAAGTTCGCCCGCCTCGCCCTGCGCACCTCCCGCATCGACTACAACGGTCGGTTCTGCATGTCGTCCGCTGCGGCAGCCGGGAACCGGGCGTTCGGCGTCGACCGCGGCCTCCCCTTCCCTCTCGAGGACCTCGACGCTGCCTCGGTGATCCTCCTCCTCGGTTCGAATGCAGCTGACACGATGCCGCCCTTTGTGCAGCACCTCCGCGGCGCCCGGGGTGCGGGCGGGCTCGTTGTCGTNCCGACGGTCCGCGACGGCCCGCCTCGCTGACCAGGGCAAGGGCATCCACCTGCAGCCCACCCCCGGCACTGACCTCGCCCTCCTCCTCGGACTCGCCCACGTGGTGGTCGCCGAGGGCCTGGAGGACCGCGCGTTCCTTGACGAACGGACCATTGGGTACGACGACGTCGCCCGCGGGCTCGCGCGCTGGTGGCCCGAGCGCGTTCAGAGCCTCACGGGCGTTCCTGCTGCGTCCATCCGGGCGACTGCACGGCTGCTGGCGCGCGGCGCACGCAGCGGAGCCGACGGCGGTCCGGGCGCCTACATTCTCACCGGCAGGGGCATCGAACAACACGCTGATGGCACGGACACCACGACGGCGGCCATCAACCTCGCCCTCCTCCTCGGGCTGCCCGGCACCTCCCACAGCGGCTACGGGACGCTGACCGGGCAGGGCAACGGCCAGGGCGGTCGCGAGCACGGCCAGAAAGCCGACCAGCTGCCCGGCTACCGGAAGATCACCGACCCGGCCGGCCGCGCCCACATCGCCAACGTGTGGGGAGTACCCGAGGATGCGATCCCCGGGCCGGGACTTCCCGCCGTCGAACTCCTCGCTGCACTGGGCCGCCCGGACGGCGTCAGGTGCCTCTTCGTGCACGGGGCAAACATTGCCGTCTCGGCGCCGAACGCGACGACGGTCATCGACGGTCTGCGCTCACTGGACCTGCTCGTCGTTTCCGACTTTTTCCTGTCCGAGACCGCGGCGCTGGCCGACGTCGTCCTTCCGGTCCTGCAGTGGGCCGAGGAAGAGGGCACTATCACCAATCTTGAGGGCCGCGTCCTCCGCCGCAGGGCGGCCGTGGCACCTCCGGAAAGTGCCCGCAGTGAGCTCTGGATCATGCAGGAACTCGCGCGGCTCCTGGAGGCCCCTTCGCTGTTCAGTGAGGATCCCGAGACGATGTTCAACGAGCTCGCCCGTGCCAGCGCCGGCGGTCTGGCCGACTACTCAGGGCTTGACTACGATCTGCTCGACGGCGGGACAGCTGCCTACTGGCCCTACCCGATGGGGGGCACCGGCACGCCCCGGCTCTTCCTCGACGCATTCGCGCATCCGGGCGGCCGCGCCGCTCTGGTCCGGGTCGCCCCGCAGGCCGCAACGACCGGCTCCAATGTTCCCGCGCCGCTGCTCCTCGCGACCGGCCGCCTCCTTGAGCACTACCAGTCCGGCACCCAGACGCGGCGGG
>NZ_ASZW01000060.1:4504-10658 GCF_000468215.1 Arthrobacter sp. CAL618
CCCGAGCCGCGGCTGCAACTTCATCCCGTCACGGCTGATGGCCTCGGCATTGCCCAGGATGATCGTGTGGTCGTCACGAGTGAGAACGGCGAAGCCCACGCTCTGGCCGATCTGACGGCCGACATCCGGCAGGACACAGTGTTCCTCGCGTTCCACTACGCGGAGGCAGGCAGCGCGAACCGACTCACGGGCAGCGCGACCGACCCCATCTCCGGCATGCCGGAGTTCAAGACAACCCCGGTACGAGTAGCGGCTCTGTCCGCCCACCCGTCCCGGTCATTGGCAGACAAGCTGGAGGTCAACGCATGAGTAACCCTGAGTCCGGTGCTCCGGAGCGGATTGTCATCGTGGGTTTCGGCCCGGTCGCGGCCCGGCTCGTTGAACATCTTGAGCCTCTCGTCGCCGCTGGAAAGGTCGCCGTAACGATCATCGGCCAGGAGAAGGAGGCCGCCTACAACCGGGTGCTCGTCGCCGATGTGGCCGTCGGCCGTAGCCGTGAGGCAGCCATCGGGTTGGCCGACCCGGCGGCGTTGATGGCCCTGGGCGTCGATGTTCGTCTCGACACCCGGGTAGCTCAGGTGGACCGCCCCGCCCGGCAGGTACTGCTCGACGACGGAGAGGTGATCACCTATCACCGGCTGGTTTTCGCGACCGGTTCGCGCCCCATCCTGCCGTGCCTCGAGGGCATGGACGACGGCGGATCACAGGCGTTACCCGCAGGGGTCGGTTTCCTGCGCGACCTCGACGATGCCCGCGCCGTGGCAACCGCTCTGGCCTCCCGGGAACGCATCGTGGTGCTGGGCGGCGGTATCCTCGGCATCGAGGCGGCGATTGCCGCCGCCGAGGAGGGCGGCCGGGTCACCCTCGTGCATCATGGCCGCTCCCCGATGGAACGGCTTCTGGGTGAAGGGGCTTTGGTTCTCGCGGCGGCGCTGCGTAACGCAGGCATCGCCGTCGTCGCCGGCACCTCGACCGGGGTACACCTCGCGGACGGCCGATTCGCTGGCCTGGACCTCGCGGACGGGACGAGGATCGACGGTGGCAGACTGGTCCTCGCGTGTGGTGTGCGGCCGCGGACCGAACTCGCCGAGGAGTGTGGCCTCGACGTCGCCGATGGCGTGCTGGTCGATCACACGTTGCGCGCGGTCAATGCGGAGGGTATCTGGGCGATCGGGGATTGCGCCGAGGTGCGCTGCCGGGACAGTTCCTGCCCCGCCTGCACGGAGGACACCGCCCCGCAGGGGCTGATCGGTCCCGGCTGGCAGCAGGCGGACTACCTCGGCATGGCGTGGGCTGCTGAATTCGCTGGTGTTCCAGCCTCCGTTGTCGGGCTTCCCGAGCGACGCGACGCCGTCCTGGTGTTGAAGGCCCGCGGCGTGGACGCCGTGACGGCGGGCGAGACGGACGCGGATCCCTGGGCCGTTCAGCCGGGGCTGGCCGTGGCCGTCTGGGCAGACCCGGGGCACGGACGCTACGTGAAAATGGTTACCCGCGACGGTGTCCTGACGGGTCTGGTCTGCGTGGGGATGCCACGAACCGGCGCGGAACTGGTCCTGCTTTTTGAACGCGGTAGTGAGCTCCCGGCCGACCGCTCCAGCCTGCTGCGGCTCGACAGCGCCGAGGGAGTTGTGGCGGCGATTCCTTCCGGACCCGACGCGACACTCTGCCGTTGTGCGGGCGTCACCCGGGGCGCGGTGGCGGATTCAGTGGTGAACGGCTGCACGTCTGTCCCCGATGTCTCGGCCAGCACCAGGGCGGGAACGGGATGCGGGGGATGCCACGAAGACATCAAGGCCGTGATCGAGCAGCACTTCGCCGTGGCGGTCTAGATGTGTAACCGGTACCCGCGTTTGACCACTGTTTCGATCAGGGCAGGATCGGGCAGGGATTTCCGCAGGCGGTTCACATTCATGTCCAGTGCGTGGCTGGCGCCGGTTCGGGCCAGGAGTTCCACCAGGGCGTCACGGCCGAGGACAGCACCTCGCGCGGAAACGAGGGCCTTGAAGAGGACGAGTTGCGCCGGGGCGAGGTCCACCTCCACCTCATCCACCCGGACGGCCCGGCCCCGCACCTCGACGCACCCGGACGAGGTGCTCAGCTGTTCCACGTAATTTTCCGAAAGGTGGTCGCAGACCAGGCGGATCAGTGCACCCATCCGGAAGCGTTCCGGCACGAGCGGCTCAATTCCCGCCTCGATCAGCGGCTGCGCGGTGACCGGTCCCACGGCGGCAGTCAGGACGGTGGTGCGAAATCGCTGCACCAGTTCCGCCTGAAGGCCCTGCTCCGCGGCCGTGCTGAACAAGGCGTCAACGGCCGGCGCGCTGGTGAAGGTTACACAATCCAGCTGGCCGGTGCAGATCGCCTCAATCAGGCGGGGCAACCGTTCGGATCCCTCGGGTTTAACCCAGCGATAGGGCGTGACCGTCAGCAGGGTAGCGCCGGCGGCCTGCAGCCGGTCCAGCTGATGGGCGTCGGCATACGCGTGCAGTTGAACGCCAATGGTCAGTCCCGAGAGATCCTGCTCCAGCAACTGGTCGACGAGGGTCGCCGTGGTCTCATCGGAACTGATGCCCTCGTCATCCAGCCCCGCTGCGCGCACCGCTCCCCTGGCTTTGGGCCCGCGGACGTAGATACGGCCATCCCCCAGCACCTCAAGGAGGTCGTCGCCCAGCCCGGCGGCGTCCGCGGCCTCGAACCAGCGGCGCATCCCGTAGGCGGTTGTGATGATGAACAGGTCGGGGCGCGCGGCCACCATGGCTGCGGTGTCCGTCAGTAACGCCAAATCCTCAGCGATCGGAGCGATCTTCAGCGCCGGGGCATGGAACACCGTAGCGCCGCGTCGTTCGAGGGCATCGATGAGGTCACCCGAGCGGCGGTCGGAGGTCACCCCGATGCGGAAGCCCGCGAGTTGTTTGCTGGCTCCATCCATGCGGATCGCCCCGGTCACGATGCCAGGGATTCGGTCAGGTGCGCCAGGTGCGCGGCGCCGCCCTGCAGTTCGAGTCCGACACGCACCACCTCACCGATCACAAGGACTGCGGGTGACTGGCACCGGCTGACGCCAGCGGCCGTGACGATCGTCGAGAGGGTACCCGCCGTCGTCCGCTGGGATGGGCTATACCCGCGTTCGACGACGGCTACCGGCATGTCCTGCCGCATTCCGGCCCGGCCGAGTCCGGCCACCAGCTGCGGAAGCGTCGAGACCCCCATGAGGACCACAATCGTGCCGCCCAGCCCCGCGAGATGCTCATGTTCCTCATCAGTCAAGGGAGCGTGCCCGGACACCACAGTGAACAGGTGGCTGACCCCGCGATGTGTGACCGGGATGCCCGCGGCGGCGGGCACCGAAATCGCCGAGCTCACGCCGGGGACCACCCGGCACAGGATCTGCGCCTCAAGGCAGGCCGCCAGCTCTTCGCTGCCGCGCCCAAACACGAAAGGGTCGCCGCCCTTTAACCGGACCACGTGCCGTCCCGCACGGGCACGACTGACGAGGAGGTCGTTGATCTCGGTCTGCGGCACCCGGTGATGACCTGGCAGTTTCCCGACGTCGAGCAGTTCCGCGGCCGGAGCAAACTCGGCGAGGGCCTCGGCGGGAGCCAGCCGGTCGTACAGCACCACGTCGGCCTCCCGGAGGGCTGCCGCGGCGTCGAGCGTCAGCAGCCCCAACGTGCCGGGTCCACCACCGATCAAAGTCACATGGCCGGTATCCGACGGTGCTGCCTCCCGGGTGAGGAGCGCGCCAGCGCTGCGGCACCGCCCCCGGAGTGCATCGCCGCACGGGTTCGGGCCAGCGGTGGGCGCCGCGGCTGCGGGCGCCCCTTCGACGACAACGACGAGTGCAACACCGTCGAGCACGGGTGCTGTGCAGTCGCCAGGATTGGGATACCGCTCGACGACGGCACCCGCGGACCGGTACCGCGCGAGGGCCCGGCGGGCGGCCCGCTCACTTCCGATGACCACCACGCGGCGTCCAGACAGATCAATATCGAGATGCACGGCTCAGCCCTCCACGGTTTCTGCTGCGGCGCGGACGGGGATCTCCGCCCCGAGGTTGACGCGTCCTGCGCCGGCCTCAATCTCTGCCGGGGTGGCCGGGCGCCGCTGGCCGCGCTCCTCGACGAGGACGATCGACTGGTCTGCGGCGTCCGGCGCGTTGACGAAGGACCTGAAACGCCGGAGCCGGTCAGGGTTGTTAAGCGTCGCCGCCCACTCGTCTTCGTAGTGCTCCACATGGCGGGCCATCGCGGTTTCGAGGTCGGCGGCGATGCCGAGGGAATCGTTGATGACGACGTCGCGCACGTGCTCGAGACCGCCGTCGAGATCGTCCATCCAGCGGGCAGTCCGCTGCATGCGGTCCGCGGTGCGAATGTAGTACATGAGGTAACGGTCGATGTACTGGATCAACGTTGCGTCGTCGAGGTCCTGGGCGAGCAATTGGGCGTGGGCGGGCTGGAAGCCGCCGTTGCCGCCGACGTAGAGGTTCCACCCCTGGTCGGTCGCAATGACACCCACGTCCTTGCCGCGGGCTTCGGCGCACTCGCGGGCGCACCCGGAGACCCCCATCTTGAACTTGTGCGGCGCCCGCAGCCCGCGGTACCGGAGTTCGAGGTTGATCGCCATGGCCACCGAGTCCTGCACCCCGAACCGGCACCAGGTGGACCCGACGCAGGACTTCACGTTCCGCAGGGCCTTGCCGTAGGCTTGCCCGGACTCGAACCCCGCCTCCACGAGGATCTTCCAGATCTCCGGTAGCTGCTCCAGCCGGGCCCCAAACAGGTCGATCCGCAGGGCGCCGGTGAGCTTGACGTACAGACCGAACTGCTCGGCGACCTGCGCGATGACGGCGAGCTTTTGCGGCGTGATTTCTCCGCCGGGAATCCGCGGCACCACCGAGTAGGTGCCGTTACGCTGCATGTTGGCGAGTGCACGGTCGTTGGTGTCCTGCAGGGTGCCGCGGCCACCGTCGAGCACGTACTCCCCGCGCTGTGTGGCGAGGATGGAACCGATGGCCGGTTTGCAGATGTCGCAGCCGTGCCCGGTTTTCGCCTCGTCGGTCGCCCCAAAGCGGAGGATGATGTCCTGGAAAGACGCCAGATCAAGAGCCTGGATGGCTTCGAACAGCTCGGGCCGCGACATCGCGAAATGTTCGCAGATGCCCTTCGAAACGGTACGGCCCGCCTTGGTGAGCTCGGCGTCGAGCAGCTTTTTGAGCATTGGCACGCAGGATCCGCACTGGGTTCCTGCACGGGAACACGCTTTGAGTGAGGGCATGTCCAGCGCTGGGTCGGTCGCCTCACCGTTGGCGTCCAGGCCGTGCACCGCTGAGCGGCACGTCCCTGCGGTGATGTTGTTGCAGGAGCAGAGGACGACGTCGTCGGGCAGCTCCGACGGTGGGGCGTCGCCCGTGCCGGCCGAGGAAAGATAGGCGCCCGGCTCGGCGGGGAGTTCGCGGCCGAGCAGCGGCCGTAGCGCCGAGTAGGGTGCCGCGTCCCCTACGAAGATGCCGCCGAGCAGGGTCCGGGCATCGTCGGTGACCACGAGCTTCTGGTAGAGACCCCGGGCAGGGTCGGCGTAAACAATTTCGAGGCTGCCTTCCGACTCCGCGAGCGCGTCCCCGAAACTCGCGACCTCGACGCCGGAGAGCTTCAGCTTGGTGGCGGTGTCGAAACCGGGGAAGGTGGACAGCCCGCCCAGGATGCCGTCCGCGCAGACCTCGGCCATCGCGTTCGCTGGCGCGACCAGCCCCATGCTGACCCCCTCGTAGCTCGCCACCTCACCGATCGCCCAGACTCCAGGCCGGGCCGTCTTGCAGGCGTCGCTGATGACGATTCCGCCGCGGGGTGCCACGTCGAGGCCGGCCTCCCGAGCAAGCTCATCACGGGGCCGGATGCCGACTGAGAAAACCACGAGATCGGCGGGGAGGGCGGTGCCGTCGCTCAGGGTCACGCCGGTGACGCGACCGTCGTCGGTGGTGATGCCGGTCGGCGCGCCACCGCAGTTGATCCCCAACCCCTTTCCCGCGATGAGGCGACCGAGCGCCTGGCCCCCGCCCTGATCGAGTTGCGCGTTCATCAGCCACCCCGCCCTGTTGACGACGGTCGACTCAGCGCCGAGTTGCTGGAGGCCTCCCGCAGCTTCAAGGCCGAGAAGG
>NZ_ASZW01000061.1:0-3743 GCF_000468215.1 Arthrobacter sp. CAL618
GGCGAGCCGTGCCGTCTCCGAGCGGAGCCAGTGCATGTCATCGACCGTGCGGTACACCGCTGCGTGCTCGCCGCCCGGCAGAGGCAGCCGGACGGCTTCCGATCCGGTGGCGAGGACAACGTCGTCGTAGGGGTAGCGCGTGCCGGAGGCACCCATCACGCTTTGGGCGTCAAGGTCCAGGTGGATGGCGCGCTCGCCGGTGACGAGGTCGATGGCGGGTTCACGCCACATAATGGACTCGCCGAGGCTGAGGTCGACGTCGTCGATCAGTCGCCGGCTCAGCGCCACCCGGTCATACGGAGCATGGGCCTCCTCCGTCAGGACAGTGAGGTGCAGGCCGTCAGTGCCACGTCGCCAGAGCGCTTCGACGAAGCGGTGCGCCGCTGGCCCACCGCCGATGACGACAATGCGCCGCTCCTGCGGTGTGGTGGCATCCTCAGCGGGCCGGGATGATCGGGTCTCGCTCATGTGGTGCCTCCCGTCAGGACCAGGCGGTCCCGTCTTTCGCTCCACAGTATGAGGGGGGAGTGTCGCTTATGTGTCGTGAATGTATCGCAACGTTAACAATCGACTCACGGAGCGGCCGCTGACCTGTGAGGTGGTCGTTACGCGGGCGCAACGAACCCGGGACGTGGGCGACATGTCCGCAGCCTAGCGTTGTCCCCAGTGCACCATCCGCGATCGAGGAGAACGTCATGACCGAGCTCATCCTGCACCGTCCCGCCATCTCGGAGGCCGCCGTCGAGCTGGCCTGGGAACAGGTCTGCCGTCTCGACGACCTTGAGGAATGCTGGGGGGAGGCGGCGCTGGTCGGAACGGTCCAGGTTGCCCTGTTCCGGCTGCCTGGTGACCGGCTCCACGCCGTCGGAAATATCGATCCACGAACTGGCGCAGCCGTGATGGCCCGCGGCATCATAGGGTCTCGCGGTGCCGCACCGACGGTCGCCTCGCCTCTTCACAAGGAGGTGTACGACCTGGCCACCGGCGCCTCGATCTCCGGCGGCCAGGGGCTCAGGACGTATCCGGTGCGGTGCGTCGATGGGGTGGTGGAACTCTTCATCGAGGTCGGGTTTCGCGCCTGAGCGGGCGGTAAGAGTTCAATCAGTGCTTCAATGGCTGGCATGACTTCGCATCTGACGGACGTGGGCGCACCGGTCCTCATCGCCTGCGCGCACGGCACGGACAACGCCCAGGGGCGCCGCGAGATCAACGCGGTCCGGGCCGAGATCTCTGCACTGCGTCCTGAGCTTGACGTTCTTGAGGCCTACGTCGACGTGCAGGATCCCGACCTGGTGGACGTAGTCGCCGCGCTTCCACCGAACCGTCCCACCGTGATCGTGCCGTTGCTGCTGTCGGTCGGCTATCACGTGAAGGTGGACATTGCCCGGGCGGCGGCGAGCCGGCCGGGGACCCTATCGGCGCTTCCGCTCGGCCCGGATCCACGCCTGGCGCGGGTGCTGCAGCAGCGATTGGTGGAAGCCGGTGTGGCCGAGGGCGACGACGTCGTCCTGTCCGCAGCAGGCTCCTCCGATGCCTGCGCTGCCGAGGACGTCGCCGAAGTTCAGGCGAGCCTCGCGGAACTCAGGACCGGCCCGGTGCGCCCCGGGTTCGGCGCGAAAGCCTCGCCCTCCGTGCCTGACGCCGTCGCGGCCTTCCGCGAAGGCACCCCCTCTTCGCCGGTTGCGCTGGCGTCCTACCTCCTCGCGCCCGGGTTCTTCCATGACCAGCTCGCGAAGGCCGGGGCCGACGTCGTCAGCGCTCCCCTGCTCCCGAGCCCCGCGATCGCTGAGATCGCGCTATCGCGGTACGACGACGCCGTCGCCCGCCTGCTGAGTGGGTCGCGGCCGGACGCCGGCCCGTGCCTCCGCCCGTGTCGGGCGCGCGTGGCGACGTGTGTCAGGAGCGGGCTGGCACAACCGGTCTGAAGCGGCCTAATCCGTGAACTGACCACCCCCTGCAACTCGCACTACTCTTGGAGTCATGTCACCCGCCGTCGACGACGACCACGTCCCCGCCGCCCGGCCGCCGTCCCTGACCGAGCGGACCATTGAGGCCGTGCGGGAGGGGATCCGGAACGGTAGCTTCGTCCCCGGTGAGCTGTATTCCGTCTACCGGTTGGCGGATGAGTTGGGCGTCTCCCGCAGCCCGGTCCGCGATGCGCTGCTCCGGTTGGCGGAAACCGGAATGGTGGCCTTCGAACGCAACCGTGGTTTCCGCGTGGTGCTGCCGGGAGCGCGGGAGCTGACCGAGATCATCGCCGTCCGGCTTGCCCTGGAGGTCCCCGCAGCGGAGCGGGCGGCGGTCCGGGCCACCGACGCCGACCGCTCCGCGTTGCATGACGAACACTCGGCAATGCAGGCGGCTGTCCTCGCGGGCGACGAATCCGCGTTCATGCTGCATGATCAGCGGCTGCATGGGTTGCTGCTGGATCTCGCCGGCAATGCCCACGCCGCCCGGATTATCGAGAACCTGCGCGACGCCACCCGGCTGGTTGGCGCTTCCACGATCAAGAAATCCCGTTCCCTGGAGGATGTCTACCGGGAGCACCGGCCCATTCTGGACGCCATCGACGACAGCGACCCCGTGGCCGCAGGTTCCGCGATGCGCCGCCACCTTGAATCCACCGGAAGGCTCCTGCTGCGGGAGGCGCCCGATGGCAACGGCACCTCTCTCTGGGCGGACCTGATCGAACCAGTGGCCGACGAGCGCGGCGGGTAGCCCGGTGACTCAGGAGACAGAAAACCGCCCCCGGGGTGGGCTTGCCGCAATGTGTATCACTCAGACCACGAGTTGGGGGCTGTTGTACTACTCACTGCCCGTGGCAGTGGTACCCATCGCTCGGGACACCGGGTGGAGTGCTGCGGCGATCACCGCCGCCTTCTCCGCCGGTCTGATCGTTTCAGCGGTGGTGGGGATCTGGGTGGGTCGGTTGCTGGATCAGACGGGGCCGCGGCGCCTGATGGTGACCGGCAGTCTGATCGGCGTCGCGGCGTTGCTGCTAGTAGCGGCAGCCCCTAATCTGCCGGTGTTTGTCGCCGCTTGGCTGGTGGCAGGTCTGGCGCAGGCCGCAGTGTTTTATCAACCGGCGTTCGTGGTTTTGACCCGCTGGTATGGACCGGCCCGAGTGAAAGCCTTGACCACGCTGACACTCGTCGCCGGGTTCGCGTCCCCCATCTATGCCCCCCTGACGGCGCTGCTGATCGAGAGCATCGGCTGGCGGCCAGCCTATCTAGCGCTCGCGGGTGTCCTGGCGGTGGTCACCCTCCCGCTCCACTGGTTCTTCCTTAATGCCCATTGGTCGGCGCCGACGCCGGCACAGTCACGGCAGGCGGTCACCCAAAACGTCCGTACGACAACCCGCAGCCGCCGGTTCATCATGCTGCAGGTGGCGGTTGCCGCGGCGACCCTGGCCCTGTTCGCGGTGACGTTCAACCTGATTCCCCTACTGCTGGAGCGGGGTTTTGATTACCGAACCGCGGTACTCGCCTTCAGCCTGATCGGCGTGGGCCAGGTGATCGGCCGGTTGTTCTTTGCTGTGCTGCCTGGCCGGTCCAACCCGGTGCGGCGGGCTGTGCTCCTGTTGGCGGCGGGGGCTACCTGCCTCTGGTGGCTGGGGTTGCTGCCCGGTCCGGCGTTCGTCCTCATCGGGGTTACAGTCCTGGCCGGCGCGGTCCGCGGGTGTATCACCCTGCTGCAAGCGACAGCCGTCGCGGACCGGTGGGGCACGTCGAACTTCGGGGCGG
>NZ_ASZW01000062.1:0-18712 GCF_000468215.1 Arthrobacter sp. CAL618
TGGTTGGGCCCCCGTTAGCAGTCCAGTGGCTATGCGATAGCTAGTTGGTTTCCTGCGGTCCAGTTTTCCCAGTAAGCCGACGGTGTCATTCCATCGAGGGATCCATGGGGCCGTTCATGATTGTAGATCTGTTTCCATTCATCGGCCAGGTACTTTGCTTCGGCCAGGGTGTCGATGATTTCCCCGGTGAGTTGTTCCCTTCTGAATTGGGCGTTGAATGACTCGGCGTACCCGTTCTGCCACGGCGACCCCGGGTCAATAAAAGCGGTCTCCACCCCCGCGGTTTGGCACCAGCTGATCAGCGCCGCGGCGGTAAATTCCGGCCCGTTATCCGAGCGGACATACGTCGGCACGACACCGGTTTCGGCGATGATGTCCTCGAGCACCGCGACCACATCCGTCGCGGTGAAAGACCGCCGCGGGATGATGGCCAGGGCGGTACGGGTGTATTCATCGATGACGTTGAAGAATCTCACATGGCGCCCGCAGGAGGTCACATCGGATTGGAAGTCAAAGCTGACCACATGCATCGGATACTGGGCAGCCAACCGCTTCTGCTCACCAGCCCCTGGCCCAGTCCGTCGCTTCTTTCGCGCCCTGGGCTTGCAGGTAAGTCCCTCGAGTCGCCACAGCCGGCGCACCCGCTTCGCGTTCAAGGCCACCCCATGCCAGGCTGGCTGGCTGAGTAGGTGCCAGCGCGCCTTCCGCCACCCCCACGCCGGATGCTTCCCCGCAACAGCCCTCAGATCGACCCGCAGCCGGTGGTCTTCGAAGCTCGCGACCGGCCGCCCCTTGCGCAACGCGGAACGGTTCTGGCCCAGGATCTTGCAGGCGAGTCTTTCGGACGCCCCGAACTTCTCCTGCGCCATGCGCACCGCACGCCGCCGAGGTTCCGGGCTCAAAATTTTCCCCGCGCCACCTCATTGAGTATGTCGATGGTCAGTTCCTTCTCCGCAACCAGCTTCTTCAGCCGGGCGTTTTCCTTCTCGAGCTCCCGTACCGCTTTGGTCTGGCCGGCGTTGTGCTCGGAACCGTATTGGTTCAGCCACCGGTACCAGGTCGCTTCGGTAACCTGCAGTTCCTTCACGACCTCAATCATCGGCCGTCCATCGTTGAGCATCTTCTGGCCCTGCCGGACCTTCGCGATGACCTGATCAGGGGTATGTCTACGTGCCATATCGGTGAATTTCCTCCTGCACCCATTATCGGATGCGAAACTCACATAATCACTGGACTCCTACCCGGGGACCCAACCATTCCCTCCAGAGCTTCATCATGAAGAATCCGAGGACTCCGAGCAGGACCTGCGGCGGCACCTGGATTTTCTCACTGCTTGGCTTACTTTCTTCGCCAAGTTCTATTCAGATAATGACTACAACGGAGCCCAAGGCAACAATCAACTCAAACATGGCGCTACAGTTTTTCCACGAGACGATCTCAGCGTCGTCCTGGGTCTCGCCGAACAGGATCCGTCAACTCTGACGACGGATCAATGGAATGAAGCAGCTGCTGTAATCAACGCCGAATCGGTTACTTACGTCCTCCAGAAGCGGGGAGACAAGGGCATGACTCCGGGGCTGAGCTTGCGGACAGATAACTCCGATCCCGCCACGAACCTGGCCATCAGTCAAATCGGAATCAGTATTGTTCGCTCTCTATGGCAAATGTCGCAGGTAGTGGCGTATCCCGGCATCCTTGCGAACTACGACTACGATTACTCGCCCCTTCCACTTGAGCTGTTCGCGAGCACAAATCGCCCTCCCCGCTCCATGACACAAACACTCCTTCAACCGGCACCGAGACCTCCGAAGAAAAATACTGCCGGACCACGGCGAAGGAAACGGTAAAAACCCGCATGCTCCGCGACCCAGGGTGATCACACTGCCCTCAACCTTGACCACCACATGTCATGGCCGTCTCGACGCCCCGCTTACGTGACAGAACGAGCGGTCGGCGAAGCATTTTGGCCGAAATGTCAGCAAGCAGAGTGGTGGCTGGAGGATGCGCAAGTACCGATGTCGCTCTCCGCTGAACTCCGGTCGAGGTAGATCCACCCCTGCGCCACCCTCGAATATGAATAGGCCGTGTGCTTAGGACAAGGCGGCGACCAAGCCGCTCCAAACCACTTCCGAGTCAGAAATCAAGGTTAGAAACCCCTCTACTACAACTGCCATAATCAGCTCCTTTCCAAGTGCTCCGAACTTCTCTTTCCATGTCGACGTTGTAAATGTCTTTATTAGTGTGAAGAGAGCGAGAACGAGAAAAATTACTGCGAAAGCGGCAAGGATCAAGGGAATCGAACCCATTTGCACGAGCCCTGCCCTAAGCACACGAAGCGTCGTATTATACCCTACTCTAGGTTGAGCTGCAAATCTCTTCGATCTGACAGTTACGGTCTATTGCGCGGCCATCTCCAAACAGAAGGGCTTTCGAAGAGGTTCCAGACATCGGTCAAAACGCAGCTAAGGCCAAGCCGTTCCTGGACGTCGGTGCGATCCTCGCAAGAAGGACTTGAAGCGCCGATAACGTTCTAATACGTCAACTCACAGTTCAGGCGATTGACGGTCCCTTCATGTGGCCCGAATCAACCTTGCTTGCTGCACGAGTCAAGTCTCCTGCGCTCTAACAGTCCTACGTTTGAGGAACCTTGTCATTGTCGCTACTCTTTAGTTGAGAATGATAATCGTTAGTAATGGGGGCGGGTGTGCGGTGAGTCTTGTCCTCGACCGATTATCCGTGCGGATCGGCGGCCGTTCACTGGTTACTGACGTGTCATTGGCTGTTGCTGGTGGCGAAGCTGTGGCCTTGTTGGGGGCATCTGGATCCGGTAAATCGTTGACTGCCGCAGCTCTAACCGGTTCGCTACCGGGCAGCGTGAGAACTTCTGGGCGGCTGACGGTTTCCGGGCGTGACACGTCTTTGGATACCAGGCGTCGCCTAGGTGTTGCGGCCATACGTCAAGACTCCTTCACCTCCCTTCACCCTTTGGTGAGGCTTGATCGTCAGCTGATCCCGGTGATCCTACGGTCAAAAAATGCTTCCACACGGTCGGCAGCACGATCCCTTGCCGTTTCGATGTTGGAAGAGGTCGGGTTCGCCGATCCGAATCGCGTTCTCAGTTCTTACCCGATGGAACTATCGGGTGGGCAAAGGCAGCGGGTGTGCATTGTGCAGTCCCTTGCATGCCGAGCCTCGTTCCTGATAGCAGATGAACCGACGACGGCGCTGGACGTCGTGTCCCAGCAACTCGTCCTTTCGGCCCTACGCCGGGCAGTAAATGAAGGTTGCGGCGTTCTGCTGATCACTCATGACGTCGCTGCGGCAGCGTCGTTGTGCTCCCGGGCTGTCGTCATCAGCGGAGGATCCGTGGTCGACGAAGGTCCCTTCGACCATTTGGCCACCAAAAACACACACCCAGAAACAGCTAAACTCATGGACGCAGCGCAGCGAACCGTGCGCCGCGAGGATATTGCTGCCGCATGATCTCGGTCCTTTCAGCACACGACATTCATCTGTCGCTCACCCGGCCTGCCCGAGCCTTCCAACGTGGCGTGGCCCAGAAAATTCTTCATGGGGTGTCTATATCAGTCCCTCGTGGTGCTGGTGTGGGGTTGGTAGGTAGCTCCGGATCCGGCAAATCGACGCTGTTGCGCACTCTTTTGGCGATGGAAGTGCCGGACTCAGGTTCGGTGGTTCTGCATGATCGCATGATCCGCCCAGGATCTTTGAAGTCGCTGAGATGGTTCCGACGAGAGGTGCAGTATGTTCCTCAGGATCCTGCGAGCAGCCTCGATCCGCGGATGACGGTCGAGCGGTTGCTGCGGGAACCACTGGTCTGCCTCGGGGTTGAGGGGAATCACTCTGAACTGATTCGCGACGCGCTTGTTCGCGTGGAGCTTCCGGGAGCGGTTCTTGATCGACGACCGTCCGAGTTGTCCGGCGGACAGAATCAGCGTGTAGCGATCGCCCGGGCGATGGTTGTTAAGCCCGCAATCTTGATAGCGGATGAGCCAGTGAGTGGGCTCGATCTTCCGCTGCGTAATCAAGTCTTGGATGTTTTACACATGTTGATCAAGAGCCAGGGGCTCGGTCTGTTGCTGGTGTCCCATGATCTTGATGCTGTTGCCTCAATCTGTACACGGACGGCTGTACTGGCTGACGGCAGGATCGTCGAAGAAGGACCGACTGACCAGGTTCTGGACTCCCCGCAGCATCCTGCGACGCGAGCACTGAATGATGCCAGAGTAGGCTGGGGCGCGCTCTCCTTATGATTGAGACCCTTCCGCCGAGGAGCATGGCCTCGGTGTCATTACTTCTGCCTACTCAACTGATCTTCAATGTTGGTTTTTACGCCGTCGTACCGTTTCTGGCCCTTGTCATGACAGACGACCTCGGGCTCGGTGCCGCTGCGATCGGGGTCGTGCTCGGGGCTCGAACCTTCAGCCAGCAAGGAATGTTCCTGCTCGGCGGAGTCATCGCTGACCATTGGGGGCCGCGGCGCAGCATTCTCACCGGTTGCCTGATCCGCGCCATGGGATACCTTGGCCTAGCACTCTCCGAAGAGTTCTGGCCCTTCCTCCTGAGCGCTGTCCTAACTGGTATTGGCGGCGCCTTCTTCTCACCCGCCGTCGAAGGGCTCTTGGGCGCACACGACCGGGCCCAGAAAGATGCGAACCCCCAGCGCCGCACTCTCTTCGCGTGGCTTGTGCTGTTCGGCGAAGTCGGCGCCGTGACGGGCCCCTTGGTCGGGATCGCCCTCTTGCCCTTCGGGTTCCCCGTCGTCGCTGTCTCCGCTGCCTGCCTTTTTGTCGCTGTGGGGGTTGCGCTGTGGCTGCTCTTACCTGCAGGACTACCTACCAGCGCCGACGAAGACGACACACCTGCCGCCAAGGCGGAGCCGCGTGAAACATGGGCGTGCCTGCGTGAACGACGCTTCCTGGCTTTTTGTGCGTTTTTCAGTGTCAACCTCCTTGCTTATAACCAGTTGTATTTCGCGTTGCCTCTTGAACTCAACGAAGGCGGTACGGGAACGGGGACGCTGGCTCTGCTGTTCGTCTTGGCCTCAGTACTGACTATCGTCTTCCAACTACCGGCATCAACTCTGGCCGCCAAGGTGGGACCCGGCGTGGCCCTTCGTGCGGGTTTTATCTGCTTGGGCCTTGGTTTCAGCGCAATGGCCGTATTTGGGGTCACTGGCATACACGCAGTGCCGGGAACTCCGGCGCTTACTGGCCCGGTCATGATGGTCGTTCTTCTGAGCTTCGGACACATGCTCATCGTTCCCGCTGGAATGCAGCAGGTCCACGGTTTCGCCGGCGACCGCCCCTTGAGCGCCTTTTACGGCCTCCTCGCCAGCTTCGGTGGCTTATCTGTGCTCCTGGGCAATACCCTCGTCGGCGCATTCAGGGACTCCCTGGGCGGATTCACCGGGTGGATGTTTCTGGTGTCTCTCACTATCGCCTCTGCAATTTTCCTACCTCGTTTACTTCCACTTCACTATCAGAAAGTCCATCCATGATTGCCCGCCGTACCCGCACGTTGTCCCTTTTTGCTGTCTCAACGATTAGTTGTCTCGCCCTCACCGGATGTTTCTCGTCGGACTCTTCCGGGTCAGTGCCAGCCGCTGATGGTGACGATCGCGTATCTTTGGCGATGCTCCAGCCGCCGCGCTCCGGGCTTACCCCGCTGAGCGACGATGCCTTTAAGCTCTCTCGGTGGTCCGCAGCGGAGACTCTTGTCTCTCTAGACGATCTCGGGGAGGCTCAAGCGTCCCTGGCTACGTCATGGGAGCAGAGCTCTCCCATGGAATGGACGTTCACCATCAGGGAAGGAGTCAGTTTCCACGATGGCACACCCCTGACCGCTGAAGACGTAGCCCGCTCGCTCACCGCGGCCGCTACAGCGTCTCCAACACCACGCATCCTCGATGGCGTCGACATGTCAGCGGCCGCCGACAACGACACAACGGTCACCGTGACCACAGCCGTTGCTGACCCCCTCCTCCCCCAGCGCATGTCCAGCCCTCAACTGTCGATCCTCGCCGCAAGCGCCTACGAAGGTGACACAGTCGACCCGATCAACGCTGGCACCGGCCCGTTCGTGCTCACCGCCGTCGATGGGACGTCGGGTGCGACTTTGGACCGGAACGAGAACTATTGGGGTGAAACCGCCGCAGCATCAGGAATCGATGTTCAATTCGTCCCTGATGGGACCGCACGGGCCGCAGCGCTTCGTACGGGCACAGCCGACATTGTTGAAGCCATTCCAGTCAGTCAGGTAGCCCAGATCGATGAGGACCTCGTCTTTGAAGTACCGATGCCTCGAACGAACACGCTGTACCTGAACAACGATTCCGGGCCATTCGCGGATCCAGCAGTGCGCGCCGCCGCTAGGGAAGCCATCGATCGAGCGACTATCGTCTCCGGGGTCTACGAAGGCCGGGCCGACGTCGCCGAAGGGCTTCTCGGCCCAGCCCTGCCATGGGCTGTAGACGAACGCGACGACGACTACCAGGCAGTCCTCGACCAGCGACCCGAGGCTGCTCCGGTAGATGGGGTTCGCATCAGCCTGGGAACTTTCACCGATCGTGCGGAACTTCCTGAGGTCGCCGTGCAACTCGAGCAGCAGCTTGAAGCCGTCGGCTTCATCGTTGAACAAGACGTCCGCGAGTACCAGTACATCGAAGCCGATGCTGTCGACGGCGCCTTCGATGCTTTCATTCTCTCCCGGGCGACAGTGCTCGACTCGGGTGACCCTGTCGCCTACCTATATAGCGACTTCGCCTGCGAAGGGTCCTTCAACCTCTCCCAGTTCTGCGACCCTGCAGTCGACGAAGCCCTCGAAGAAGCTG
The DNA here is from genome assembly GCF_000468215.1 of Arthrobacter sp. CAL618. Classification (NCBI taxonomy): domain Bacteria; kingdom Bacillati; phylum Actinomycetota; class Actinomycetes; order Micrococcales; family Micrococcaceae; genus Arthrobacter; species Arthrobacter sp. CAL618. The sequence continues at coordinate 6,851 of NZ_ASZW01000062.1, forward strand.
CTGCACTTCCAGCAGGACCAGAACGCAGAAGCGCCATCATCGCCGCCGAGGCAGAAATTCTTGCCCGCGACGCCGCTATCCCCATGTTGCACGAACGTGTCATCCAGGGTGAAGCCGCAAACGTCGAAGGCGCCGTCCGTGATCCGCGTGAGCGTGCGTTGATCACCGAGGAAACCTCCGCCCGATAGTGAAACGATTCCCCACCGGAGCTCTCCTCGTCGGTCTATCCAGGACCGGGGCGCTCTTCGCCGTCGTCCTCGTCATTGGCATGCTGCCTTGGCTATCTGGGCAGAGCCCGGAATACACGGTGCTAAGAGCCCGCTACGCGGATCTGGAAGCAACCCCTGAGTCTCTGGCGATGGTCCGGGCCGAACTTGGCCTGGACCGGGGGCCCGTGGCCGTGTTCATCGATTGGTTCTCCGGAGTCCTTACCGGCGACTTAGGACAATCCTGGATTTCGAACTCTCCAGTCCTTCCTGGAACACTGGCGGCGCTGGGAGTTTCTGTCACTCTTATGATCTGCGCGGGCGCTCTTGCAGTGGTAATCGCGATTTTGTTCGCTCTACCGTCGCTTCTGCGAAGCTCGAAGGGAGCGCACCGTCGGGGATCAGGTGTCCTCGCGACGACGGCGACGTCTCTTCCAGAGTTCCTCCTGGCCTCTCTTCTTCTCGTCATCGGCGCCGTCTGGTTGGGCTGGTTCCCTCCCTCTGGGTGGCTCGGCCTGCACTACGCGGTCTTACCGTCGCTTGCTATGGGGATTCCCTCAGGTGGACTGATGGGGAAGTTGCTGGCCGACGCGATCAGCTCAGCCGGTGAGGAACAATGGGTATCGGCATGGCTATCAGCCGGATTCACCAGACGCCAAATCGCTGTCGGATTGCTCCGTCGGGCCTTACCGACCATCTCCAGCCAAGCCGCGTTAGTAGTCATCGGGGTGACCGGTGGCGCTGTAGCCGTCGAAAGGGTCTTCGCGATTCCCGGAATTGGACGCTCAACTCTGGGCGCCGCCACAGCACAGGACATCCCCACACTCCAAGCGGGCGTACTTGCCCTCCTGCTCCTGGCAATCGCCGCGGGCATCACAGCCGCAATGGTCCGCCGTGCACTCCTCGGACCAGCCGGGAGACTGGAAGTAGTCCCCGTCGCCTTTGTTCCCCCGGTTTTCCGACGCCGGGATCTCGCCGTACCCTCCACAGCAGCTTTACTTCTGACAATGATCACCGCCGCCGGGGTCTTACGCGATCCCTTCGCCGCAGTACATCCACGCCTCGCACCACCAAGCTGGCTACTCCCTTTCGGCGCAGACGCCAGCGGCCGAGATCTACTAGCCCGGGTGGGCCACGGCACTCTCTCTACGATCGGCACCGCTCTAATCGTCGTGCTGATATCCCTCATCGTCGGACTACTGATCGGGTCCCTTCCCCGCCTCGGAACCGGACCACTGGAAATCGCGAATGCCGAGCCACCCGTCATCGCAGGGATCATTGTTGCGGCCATCTCCGGAGCGTCCCTCGGAGGCGCAGCCCTGGCCGTAGCACTGGTGAGCTGGGCCCCATTAGCAGCACACACCTCAGCGTTGACGCTTCAAGCACGAACCTTGCCCTTCGTCTCAGTGCTCCCCATCCTCGGCGTAGGCCGCACCAGAACGTTCGTTCGGCACATCCTCCCGCACATCATCGGCCCCCTCATCCAACACGCCATGCTCCGGCTACCAGGTGTTGCCCTCGCACTGGCAGCCCTAGGCTTCCTCGGACTTGGCGCGAACCCGCCCAGCCCGGACTGGGGACTAGTCCTGGCCGAAGGCATGGCCTACGTCGAACGCGCACCGTGGACAGTTCTCGCACCTTCATTGGCGCTGATCCTCGCATCAGTCCTCGCGGTCTCGGCCTCAGGCCTCACTCTTCCCCCGCACCTCCATCGACGACGAGCCCAGAGCGAAACCATCCAAGCCCCCTGACGCCAATTAAGCCGTAACGACTAACTCCCAAACCAGCATTACATAAAATCATGCATATGTGCTTATATGTAGCCATGCCCGAGGATGAACAGCTTGAAAAAGTCGCAGAGCTTTTCAAAGCATTGGGAGCCACGTCGCGTCTTCGGATCCTGACGTCTTTGGCTGCTTCGGAAGGCTCCGTGGGCTCCCTGGTTCAGGCCACTGGGTTGTCTCAACCTCTGGTATCGCAGCATCTGCGTTTGCTGCGGAGCATGAATCTGGTGACCGTGACCAGATCGGGCCGCGACGCTACCTACGCCCTGACCGATGAGCACGTAGCCCACGTCATCAGTGACGCCATCGCCCATACCGGCGAATCCCCATCAAAGAACTAGCCCGCAACGCTCACCGCGTCGCAGGCACCCATGAAGGAGAACCCACCATGTCAACCGAAATTAAAGCTGAGCACACCCTCGCCGACCACACCCACGGCTCCGCGGATTGCTCACACGAAACCGTGCAGCACGGCGACCACACCGACTACCTCCACGACGGACACCGCCACGCCGAACACGACGGCCACTACGACGAACACGACGAGCCAGCTGAGCACACTCTCAGCGACCACACCCACGGCTCGACAGATTGCTCACACGAAACCGTGCAGCACGGCGACCACACCGACTACCTCCACGACGGACACCGCCACGCCGAACACGAGGACCACTACGACGAACACTAGGTCTTCACGTTCACTTTTAGTCAGCATCGATCCACCACAGTGGAGTCGATGCTGACTATCTTAAGCAGAACGACAGAGGCTACGGCGAGGGTTGCGCAGTGAGGCGCTCCGGTGGGATTACCGGTTAGTCCGGTGAATAACCAGTTCGGGTCAGCTATGCCTTTGTGGGTGTCAGGTTGATGGGCGGCCCCAACCCGATGAGAGCGTCGTGAAGGTTCGCGGGCAGCGTGTTCGTTTCCTTCGTGTCGGGGCGCCAGTGCTCGACCCAGCGGCCAAGGTCCTGTAGGCGTCCTTCACCATCGAGGCCACCCAGCCAGGCGGATCGGCCGGTAACCCCTGTTTTTCCTTTGCGGATTGCAACAGCGGCTACAGCGCCTTGAGCGCACTGCTGCAAGCACGGCGCTGAGATCAGAACCCCACCCGGGGACCGCGACACCGCGCCTGACAACCCACCATCCCCCCGGGACCGGGTCAGCGCAGCACACCGGTGACCGGAGCACATAGCAACAACAACACCAGCAGACCCATTCACTGCTTCATCGCCTTGGTCTTCACCCGATGTGAGGCTCGACATAAGCACTGGACCTGGATTGGACTGATTGCGTGCTTTTCGCCTCATCGTGACCGCCCTTACCCTTGACGGGCTTTCATTCGAGGGTTTTTCTTGTTGATGACGAAGGTCTTTCCTCGACGACGCACCACCTGGGCGCCGGGAATCTTCTTCAGGGACCGCAATGAGTTACGTACTTTCATGATGCTCCTTGATAGGTGTTCTTAGTGCTGTTCTGAGGGAAACGGGACAGGGAAGCCGATGCGCGCGGACTGCAATTCCTCATCGGTGAGGGCGCAGGCATCGAGTAGACCAGCAATGTCATCGTCGTCGAGATCATCACCAGTGAGAGCCAAATGAGTGCCACGGCATCCCTCCCCTTGCAAGAGATACGCACCCCACGGCCCCCTGTCCTCCACAGAGACGCGCGGGCCGACCCCGTGCACAGCTACACGTGAGTCCAACATTCCAGCGATCCAGACGCTGCCGCGGACAAAGCAACACCCCACAGAGATAGCGCCCAGAGCAGTTTGGAACCGCCCTGGATGCAGCGGGCGGCTGACTCGATGCTCGACAGTGCGGAACGGCTCAGATGACGAAGTCGGTGTGATGACCACCCCGGGCAGATTCCGGTTTCGTGCTTGTTCGGTACTGTGTGAACCCAGTTTCGCGACGTCCAGCCCAGCGCTGGGCACTATGTGGGCATGCGGTGCGAGCTCGTGGAGAAGATGCAGTCCACGAGCCGATAAGGCTGCGTCGTCGGGCAACAGGTCGCTGCTGGTGGTGAGGATCGTATCCGCGAAAAGCAGCTCTCCCACAAGGAATTCGCCCGGAGTTCGTGAATCCTCCGGCACTGCCGTATAACCAGACCCGAATAAAGTGTGGTGGTCCCACAACTGGTCCTCTACATCCTCCGGCCGCGCAGCCAGAGCCACCGTGTCCACGGTGAACGCTCCTGGGGCAACGGCACGTAAACCATCGATAGCGTTTTCGGCTGTTGTGCCCGGCGGAAGCCCAACAATCGCCCGGGCCTCCCCCGCGGCCGCTAACCGCAAGAGAGCCGGCGCGAGATCAAACCGGACAGTGCAACTCAGGCAACCATGCTCCAAAACCGTCGACTCACGCTCGATAAGTCGATCGTCGGCATGAACCCGGCGCATCACCACACCACCGTCCAACAAATCATGCAAAACTACCGGCACACGCGGAAACCTATCCGCCAACAACGAAGCGGCAGTATTCCGGCTCAGCACGTCAAGGGACGTGAGAATAATAAGATGCATCACCCCATTATATGAGAACCATTCTCAAATACCAATCGGGGTCTTCGATCTGCAACGCCAATAACGGGCTATTACGTCATCCCAACCTCGGGGTTAGGCTCAGAATGTATCCGGCAACCCGCTGGTGAACCATATGAAGGTAAGGAACGAGGCGACCGGTAACGAGAGCCTGAAAGCTGAAGGCCAGAAAGACCAGTCGAAAGCTGACCTGAAGAACGCTGGCGAGAACATCCAGGACGCCTTCAAGTAAGCCGACGCATCATCAGAGCGGTGGACACGACGGGTCTTCGTGCCCTCCCGTTCTCGTTTGTTCGAACTTGTCCTTCTCTACCTAATGGCGGCGTCGGTTATGCCAGCTGGCCACTGTCGCGAATGAGGCGGCAATCAGGTAGCAGAAGATGGCGATTACCACGATGGCTGCTCCCGGCGCGAAGTCACCGTAGTAAGAAGCTGCGAGACCGAGGATCGCGCTGAGTGCACCGATGCCGGAGCCAATAGCTAGTGTCGCCCGGTAGCTGGTCGCGATTTGCGCGGCGGCGGCCACGGGGACGACCATCATCGCTGAAATCAGCAGCAGCCCGATGGTGGTCATTCCAGCGACGACGATGAGCGCCACCATTAGCGTCAGGATGAGAGTCAGGGCTTGTGTCGGTATTCCGGCTACTCTGGCTGAGGCTTCGTCAAAAGCCACGGCAACCAATTGCCTGTACACCACGGCTGTGATTAACAGGACGAGACCGGCGAGTACGGTGATCGCTGCGACTTCCCACCATTGCAGGTTCAAGGGACTCCCGAAGAGGAGCCCGACCACTGCGGTTTGCCCACCGCCGGCGCGGGCCGCGAATAGGAAACCGGCAGAGATCCCTCCGTAGAAGAGCAGGGCTAGGGACAGGTCCGCGCCGCCGCGTCGGCTGGACATGCGCACTAACGCCACTGCAGCCAGGACGGTCAGCCCGAGCGCCCCGATGATCGGGTGTAGCCCGGTGAGCAGGGCCAGCCCGACTCCGGCGAAGGCCATGTGGCCCATGCCGTCGCCGATGAGGGATTGACGTCTCTGGACGATGAATCCTCCGACGAGCGGGGCAGCTGCCCCGATGACGGTGCAGGCAATCAGGGCGCGCTGCATGAACTCCAGTTCCAGCATTCCCTTAACCGTCCGTTCGGACTGTCGGAGCGGTTACCGACGTCGTTACATCGGGTAAGGGTAGAACGTTGCCGTCCCGGACTTCCAGAACGCGATGCGCTAATCCGGTAAAGCCTGCCGGGTCGTGGCTGATGTAGACCACGGCGATCCCCTCGACGTGCACCAAGTGCTCCAAAGAAGCCCGTAAGGCAGCCTTTGCTTCCGTGTCCACCCCGGTGGTGGGTTCATCCAGGAACAGCAAGCGGGGGGTGGTGACAAGGGCGCGGGCAACCAGCGCCCGCTGTTGCTGTCCACCGGAAAGCTCAGTGATCCGGTGCCGGCGCACTGCTTGCAGACCCATCACGTCAAGGACGTGCTCGATGCGTTCATGTTGAACTGCGGAAATGCGCTGCAGGGGTCGTAACCTGCCAGCGAGCCCGCTGCGCACTACTTCGTTGACGCTGATAGGCAGCACTGAGGAGGTCTCGGCCCGCTGCGGTACATATCCGACCCATGACCATTGGCGGAAACGTGCAGTGTCAGTGCCGAATAACCGGATGGATCCATCCGTGGGGCGAACCAGCCCTAAAGCGAGCCGCACCAACGTGGTTTTGCCGGCCCCGTTGGGGCCGACAACCGCGGTGAAGGCTCCGGCTTCAAGGCGCAGCGAAACGTCTGTCAGGACGGGTACGCGGCCGTAGCCGTAGCTGACGCGGTCGAACTCAAGAACAGCCGTTTGTGCGTGATCGGGCACGGATTAGGTGCAGTTCAGTGCGGTGGAGAAGGCTTCGGCCTGCTCCTGGAGCAGTGCCGGGTACCCCTGTTCCATTTGCTCTTCGCTGACAACGTCGAGGGGGAAGATGTCGAGCATTTCCGTTCCGGTTTCCCCTACGACGGCTTCAGCGTCAGCGCGGCCCTCGACGGGCTCAGCGAGCACGTACTCGAACCCTTCTTCCTCGATCTCAGCGACGATTTCAGCGAGCTCACCGCCGGAAGCGCCCGCCTCACCCGAGGTGACACCGACCACCGCGTGCTGGGTGTACCCGAAGGGCTCGAGCAGGTAGCCGTACGCGGCGTGGCTGACGATGGCTTCCTCAAACTGGCAAGCCTGGCTCAGCAGTTGCTCGATTTCTCCGTGTGATGCCATGAGCTCTTCACTGACCCGCTCAGCGTTTCCTGTGTAGGTCTCGGCATTGTCCGGGTCGGCGGCGGCGAATGCCTCACCCGTGCGGAGGGCAACTTCGGCCATGATCGAGGCATCGAACCACACGTGTGGATCCAGTGCACCCTCGGTGCTTTCTTCCTCAGCGTGTCCACCTTCTTCAGCGTGCTCTTCCTCGCCCTCGGCGTGTTCTTCCTCCTCTTCAGAGTGCCCGCCTTCTTCTTCGGCGTGCGCGTGGGCGTCCTCCGAAGCCGCTAACATCCGGTCTTCGCCAGCGACTTCACTGACGTCGACAATCTCTCCCCCGGCCGCGCCGGCTGCGTCTTCAACCTGGGACTGGTACCCAATATCACCCATGTACAGCACGACATCCGATGTTTCCAGGGCTTCACGCTGACCGGGGGTGAGTTCGAGTTCGTGTGCCTCAGCACTGCCTGAACCGAGGAACTCAATCTCCACGTCAGGTGCGATCTCCTCGGCCATCCACGCCAGCGGGTACACGGCCGCTACAGCTCTCAGCTGCCCTTCACTGCTTTCCCCGGCAGTGCCTGCATCTTCTCCTACCCCGCAACCGGCAATGGCCAAGGTCAGAACGGCGAAACTTGGGATAAGACGGCGCATAGCGGATTCATCTCCTACAGGTTGGGTTTATGATCAGAACTAATCTTAATGATATTGATTATCAATGGCACCGGAAGCTGAGCGTCTGCCTTTAGCCGGGTCGAGGGCGACGCGGCGACGTTCGGCCATCATCGATGCCCTCACCAACGCCAGTACGTTCCACAGCGCCCGCGACTTACAGAAGTTGGCCAGCGACGCCGGTCATCCTATGGCCCTATCCACGGTGTACCGGGCACTTCAGGCCCTCTCAGCAGCGAACGAAGTGGACGTTCTGCACCCCTCGTGCGGTGAGGCACTGTACCGCCGATGCACTCTGGGTCACCACCACCACCTCGTTTGCCGCCAATGCGGACAGGCGACCGAGATTGCTGATGAAGCACTCGAGAAGTGGGTAGAGAGAACCGCAAACCAGCACGGATTCACCGAGCCACACCACACCTTAGAGATATTCGGTACCTGTCAGGAATGCGCCAAGTTCGGGTAGACACGAGCACATCATTCGCCCGGTCTCGAGCCTGACCTCGAGCGGGAAACACGCTGTGTGCAATGTCCGCGGCAGTTTCGAGACGGGAGCGGCCTAACGGAAGGCCGGACCACGCAAACACCCGACGGGGCTGGCGTGGACGCCGGTTTCTCCAGAGATATGCAGGTACACCACACCCAGGCGGTGGAAATGTCCATGATCGCTTGGGATCGCTCGATTGACCCGTGTTAACGCCAACCCAAAACAGGGCCATTAGTGCCAATTGAAAACAGGGCCACTGGTTGTTCGTTCTATTGTGCCGTACTGGTTGTTGGCTGGTGTTTCGTGAGCCGGTAGCTGTTGCCTTTGAGGCTGATGACGTCGGCGTGGTGAACGATCCGGTCGATCATGGCTGAGGCGATGGTCAGGTCCCCGAAAACATCACCCCAGCGGGCGAAGGGCAGGTTCGAGGTCAGAATCAGGGAGGCGTGTTCGTAGCGGCTGGAAACGAGTTGGAAGAACAGGTTCGCTGCGTCCTGATCGAACGGGATGTAACCTACCTCGTCGATGATCAGGAGGCTGTAGCGGCGTAGCCTGGCCAGTTCCTGGGGTAGTTTCCCGCGGGAATGAGCTTCCTGGAGCCGGGCGACCCAGCCCGTCGCGGAATCGAAGAGAACCCGATGCCCTGCTTTGGCTGCTTTGATCCCGATACCGACTGCGAGGTGGGTTTTCCCGGTCCCCGGCGGGCCGAGCAGGACCACGTTCTTAGCCTCGGAGAGGAACACCCCGGTGCCCAGGTGCGCGATCAGGTTCCGGTCCGCGGAGGGCTGGTGATCGAAGTTGAACTCCTCGAGGCTTTTATGCGCGGGGAACCTCGCGGCTTTGATCCGGGTCGCCGCCCCGGACGCTTCGCGTTCGGAGACTTCACGGGAGAGGACCGCGGCGAGGTATTCCTCGTGAGACCATCCTGCGTCCCTGGCTTGGTCCCCGAGTCGGCGGAACCCGTCGCTGATCCGTGGGGCGCGCAACGCCCGGGCGTAGTACTCGATCTGGGCTGGCGTGCCGGTCATGAGGCCACCTCTGCCAGTGCTGGCTGCTGGTCGTGGGTGGTGCCGAAGATCTCGTCATAGACGCCGAGATCGCGGACCTGCACGGACTCCACCACCCTTGCTTCCACCATGTCGGGTCGGTGGGCTCGTTGGGCGTGGAAGTCCCGGCGCATCACCGCCGCCCGGGCCACGTGGGCTGGGTCGGTGATCACCAGGTGCCGGGCCCACACCCGGGCATGCGAAGCGATAGTGACGCCGTCGTGGGTGACCGTGACCGTGTCCAGATCGGCGGTGACATCAACGATCCGCCCGATGAACGAGGGATCAACGGAGTAGTCGTTGGAGAACACCCGTACGTCATAATCCCGTGGCAGGCGGACCGTATTGGCGAACACCGTGCCCGGGGTCACCGGCGGTAACGGGCGCATCTTCTGGCGGTCCAGGATGATCAGCTCATCGGGGCGTCCGTGGCGGGAACGTGAATACCGGTGATTAGCCGTCGGTAACCACTCATCTAACTGGTTGTTGAAATCCGCTGGTGAGGCGAAGTTCCGGCCCGGCATGAAGCGTTGCCGGAAGAACCTGTTCATCCGCTCCACCATGCCCTTGGACTCCGGATCCCGCGGTGGAAGTAATCGAACTTCCAAACCCAGCGATCCGGCGAACGCGGCCACTGGCTCCGTGGGCTGGCGACGGCCGATACCGGATTCGTTGTCCCACAACAGGCGCGCCGGGACCGCTTGCGCGTCCTGGATCAGGGCCCACATTCCACCCAGTAGATCAGGGGTCGTGCGGGAGGGCAGCATCCGGGCCTGGATGAATCCCGAGAACGCCGACGTCATCACCAGCACCGGCGGCGTATCGTGTTGGCCCTCGCCTACGGGCAACGGCTCATGCGGGAACCACAAATCGCATTGGATCTGGAAGCCCGGCACGTGGACCAGCCGGTCCACCGGGTCCGGCGGCGCGTACTCGGGCCGGATCACGGCGACCTTCGCCCGGAACAGTGACGCCGATCCAGACCAGCCCACCCGCTCCGCCAGTGTCGCTGCAGGCATTGTCGGGGTTTTCACCAACAACTCGCGCACACTCGGAGCGAACGCGTCGAAACTCGATGCCCCAGACGCCCGCTGATACTTCGGCACCCGATCCGATGCCAACGCCCGATCCACTGTTCCGCGGGAAACCCCCACGATCCTGCCGATCTCACGCTTCGAGTGCTGACCCGTCGAAAACAGGTGGCGTATCTTCGCCCAATCATCCAAATTGATCACCTTCCATCATGGTCGGTGGCCCTATTTTCATTTGGCGTTCCTGGCCCTACTTTCGGCCGGCGTTAACAACCCGGAGGTCAAGTCAATTGCCTACGACATGGCCACAGCCCAGCAAGCCCAAATAGGTCACATGTACACCTGGTTGCAGAACTGGAACCTTCCACAGTCCTCACCCCTGGAACCGATGGCCTGGATGGAAAGAACGGGCGAAATGGGGCTCATCGTAATTGGGAGTGTAGGTAGGGTCTGAAGCCGCCTGATTCCAGGAGTGATCGAGCGATGTAGTTGGTGATGTTCCGGAATCCGAGGGCTGAGCCGCGGAGGTGTTCGAGCCGCCCATTGATGGCCTCCGTGGGGCCGTTGCTGGTGCCGGGTCGGTCGAAGAACGCGAGTACGTCGGCGGCGCGTTGTTTCAGGGTCCGGCCGATTCGGCGGATCTCGACCAGGGCTGCGGGAACGCCGCTGGTGACGGAGTTGATCACTGCCTGCATCATCTGTTTCCCTTGTGTCTTATTCGGTTCCCTGTATGCGGCGACGATCCGCTGATAGATGCCCCAAGTAGCTTCGACCTCGAGGTGTTCCTCGGACGCGAAGACGGCCTCCAAGCGTGCGTTCTGTTTGTCGGTGAGCAAATCCGCGCCGGTATGCAGGGTCCGTCGGGCCCGGTAGAGCGGGTCACCGGCACGACCCCGATGCCCGAGCGTCGCCTGCTGAACACGTTGCCGGCACCGGTCCAACCCGTCGCTGGCAAGCCGAACAACATGAAACGGATCCATGACCGGCACCGCGTCCGGGAGCTCCTCCGTGGTCGCGGTCTTGAAGCCGGTGAACCCATCCATCGCCACCACTTCCACCCCGTCCCGCCATGCCTGCGGGCGGTCTGCGAGCCAGGTCTTGAAGACCTGTTTGGAGCGGCCTTCGACCATGTCCAGCAGCCGTGCCGGGCCCGTCTTCTCGCGGATCGGAGTCAGATCAATGATCACCGTGACGAACTTGTCGCCACGTCGGGTGTGCCGCCAGACGTGTTCGTCGACGCCGATCGCGGTCACCCCGTCGAACCGCTGCGGGTTATCGATCAGCCGCCGCTTGCCCTCCGCAAGGACGGCGCTGTTGGCGGTATGCCAGGACACTCCCAGACCGGCAGCGACCCGGGACACGGTGAGGTGATCGACCACGACCGCCTCGAGCGCCCACCTGAGTCCGCGACGCGAGATCTTCGCCCGGGGCTCAGCTGCTGCGTCCGTGTCCTGTCGCCAGGTGCGACCGCACTCGGTGCACCGGTAACGGCGTATCCGCACCAGCAACGTAGTCGGCCGGTGACCGAACGGCTCATGCGCCAACCGGCGCGTCACCGTGTCACGGAGCACACCCGCAGAGCCGCAGCCTCGGCACCACGGATTTGCCTGAACGACACGGCATTCGATCACCGCCCGACCCGGGCACAGCTGCTGGCCGACGGCTTCCAAGCCGAGTTCGTCGAGCCGGCAGAACGTCGTCAGATCAGGGGCATGAAAGGTAGCGTTGAGCACGTCGAGGTCTTTCGGATGGGCAGCGTAGGAACTTCCATCATCGGAAGGCCTCGACCTCTATCCCGCCTTCGACGCGCCCACACCGATCACCCCGGCTACACCCCACCCACACTCTCGTTTACGAAGAGCC
>NZ_ASZW01000063.1:0-6656 GCF_000468215.1 Arthrobacter sp. CAL618
GTTATTTTTGCGGGGTCACTGTTTTGGGGTCACTGGTTCGGGGTCACTGCCGTGCCGCGAGCAGGGCTTCCAGGCGCCGGTTGATGTGCCGGGCCCAGAATGGTCCTTCGTAGAGGAACGCGGTGTAGCCCTGCACCAGGGTGGCGCCGGCATCGAGGCGTTCGAGGACGTCCTCCGCTGACTCGACCCCGCCCACCGACACGATCGCCAGGTTCTCACCGGCGGCGGCGCGGAGACGGCGAAGCACCTCGAGCGAACGCTGCTTCAGCGGCGCCCCGCTGAGGCCGCCGACTCCACACTTCATGACGGTCGCGTTGTCGGTCACCAGCCCCGACCGTGTGATGGTGGTGTTCGTCGCGATCACGCCGTCCAGTCCAAGGTCGACGGCGAGGGCCGCGACGTCGTCGATGTCCTGGTCCTCAAGATCGGGTGCAATCTTGACCAGGAGGGGAACCGGCCGCCCGGCGGCCTCGTCGGCCGCTGCCCTGACGGCAGTGAGCAGGGGTCGGAGCGATTCGACGTTCTGCAGGAGGCGCAGGCCGGGCGTATTTGGTGAGCTGACGTTGACCACCAGATAGTCGGCGGCGGGCGCCAGCTCGCGGGTACTGACCAGGTAGTCCTCGACGGCGTCGCGGAGATTGACCGACTTCGTCTTCCCGATGTTGACCCCGATCATCGGCCGGTTGGCGACGTACCGCCGTTCGAGTTTGGTGCGTGCCGCCCTCAGCCGCGGGGCAACGGCCGCGGCGCCGTCGTTGTTGAAGCCCATCCGGTTGATCACTGCCCGGTCGGCGACCAGCCTGAACAGCCGCGGGGTCGGGTTGCCCGGTTGCGCCTGCCCGGTGATGGTGCCCACCTCGATGTGCCCGAATCCCAGGCTGGTGAGTGGGGTGATGCCGTGCCCTTCCTTGTCGAATCCGGCGGCCAGACCGAACGGGGAGGGGAAGGTGAGCCCGAAGGCTGAGGTCTGCAGGCCCGGGTGCGGTTTGGTCAGGTGCCGCAGTACCAGGCCGGCCGGCGTACGCTCGGCCACGCGAATCAGCCGGAAACCAATGCGATGGGCCTTTTCGGCGTCCATGCGGGCAAAGACCAGTTGAAAAAGGGCAGGGTAGATTCGCATGATCTAAAACTCCCACGCTGGGGCGGTCAACAACAACTTGCGTTGCACGCACCGACCAGCGAATCTGCTGGACCCGTGGTGAGACGGGCTACAGTTTTCGAATGGGGCTGACATGGAGACCGGATTATCTGGGCGACGGATTCACCGCCGCCGACCTCAAACTGGCTGCTGATGATGAGGGGCCCTGCGTCGCCACACTGGTGGCCTACACGCCGCCAGTCACCGCTGAAACTCCCCCGACGCCAGAGACCTCCCCCGGCCTGCAGCACCTGGCCAACTGGTGGTCCCGCTTGACGGCTCGGATGGCCCCCGTCCCGGAGGCCCCGAGCGTCGCCCCTCCCCCAGTCAGCGCCGTCCTGTACATCCACGGTTGGAGCGACTACTTCCTGCACCGTGGCCTGGCTGCCTTTTGTGCCGACCGCGGCGTTGAGTTCTATGCGCTGGATCTGAAAAAGTACGGGCGTAGTCTCCGTGACGGGCAAACCCCCGGCTATGTGGCGAACCTCGACGAGTATGACGAGGATATTGACGCTGCGCTGCGGGCGATTGAATCCCGGGTCAGGGCGCGCCACGGCGTGGGAACCGACGTGTTGATTCACCTGATGGCCCACTCGACGGGCGGGCTGATCGCTTCCCTGTGGGCCCACCGCAACCCTGGCAGGATCGAGAGCCTGATCCTGAACAGCCCCTGGCTCGATGTGCAGAGCAACCCGATCCTGCGTGGCGCAACCCAGGGCCTGCTGGACCCCATCATCCGGTTCAAGCCGAAAGCGAAGCTGATCTTGCCGGAGTTTGGCTTCTATTGGCGCAGCATCAGCAACGCCGCCGACGGCGAGTGGGAAATCCACCCACAGTGGCGACCCGAGTTCGGCTTCCCGATCCGGGCCGGCTGGGTTGCAGCAGTGTTGGCGGGCCACGCACAGGTGCGGAGGGGCCTGGCCATCGACGTGCCCGTCTTGGTTCTGGCCTCGGCCCGCTCGTCGGTCAGCCCGGTCTGGAATGACTCAATGCTGACCTCGGATAGCGTGCTCGATGTCACCCTGATGACCCAACGGGCGCTCCAGCTCGGCCCCACCGTCACCGTCTGCCGGTTTGAGGGCGCCCTGCACGATGTCCTGCTGTCCCGGGAACCTGTCCGCCGCGAGGTATACCGATCCCTGGATCGGTGGCTGCGCTGCCAGCAGCAGGCAGGCTGAACCTCTGGCCACTAAGGGGACGCTACCCGGTCACCACCGGGACGCTACCGGGTCGGCCGCGGCGACACTATTTGGTCGCTGGCGACGACTGATCCACGGCGCCCCCGAACCGTCGGTCCCGGCCCGCGTATTCGCCGATGGCTCGCCACAAAACCCGACGGTCGACGTCGGGCCACAGCACGTCCATGAACACCATCTCTGCGTAGGCGGACTGCCACAGCATGAAATTGGAGAACCGTTGCTCCCCGGACGTCCTCAGGAACAAATCCACGTCCGGGAGGTCGGGTTCATCAAGGTACTTTTGGATGGTTTTCTCGGACACGGCCGACGCACGCAGCCTACCGGCCTCCACTTGCTCGGCGATCGCTTTGGCGGCGTCGGCGATTTCGGCGCGGCCACCATAGTTGACGCACATTGTCAGGGTGCAGGTAGTGTTCCCCAGGGTCTGCTGTTCGGCTAATTCGAGTTCCTTGACCACCGACTGCCACAACCGTGGCCGCCTGCCCGACCAGCGAATCCGCACCCCCCACGCGTCGAGTTGATCACGTTGCCGGCGCAGCACATCCCGGCTGAACCCCATCAGGAAACGCACTTCCTCGGGCGACCGTTTCCAGTTCTCGGTGGAGAAGGCGTACACCGACACGTGCTTCACCCCAATCTCGATGGCGCCGGCCATCACATCGAGCAGCGCAGCCTCACCCGCCCGGTGCCCCTCTGTCCGGGGCAACCCGCGCTGGTTGGCCCATCGGCCGTTCCCGTCCATCACAATCGCCACGTGCTTTGGCACGAACTGCGCCGGGATAGCCGGTGCCACCTCGCCCGATGGATGGGGCCATGGCCGGACGGGGCGGGTACCTGGTCGGTCCTGGTTCACTGACGCTCCACTAGTTTGAGAGATTTGACGACGCGTTCGAGGTGCCACTGTAGATAGCTTGCCACCAATCCCGCCGCCTCCCTGCGGGATTGCGGACTGGAGGCATCCGCTGTTCCCCAGTTTCCGGACAAGAGGGCGGCGAGCAGTTCCATGGACTCCGGCGCTGGCGATGCCGCACCGGGTGGCCGACAGTCGGGGCAAACGCCGCCACCGAGCGGTGCCGAGAACGCGGTATGAGGGCCGGGCGTGCCGCAACGGGCGCAGTCGGTGAAACTCGGCGCCCACCCCGCGGTGGCAAGAGCCCGCAACAGGTAGGAGTCGAGGATCAGCTCCGGCGCGTGCAGACCCCTGCTCAGGGCGGACAGGGCCCCCACGATCAGGTTGTACTGCGCACCGGAGGACTCGCCGTCGGCGTCGGTCAGCCGCTCGGCGGTCTCCGCGATCGCCGCAGCGGCGGTGTACCGTCCGTAGTCGGCAGCGATCCCATGCCCGTAGGCTCCCTTGGTCTGCGCCTGCGTGACGACGTCGAGGTTGCGGCCAGCCACCAGCTGCAGATCGACCGTCATATAGGGTTCCAGCCGGGACCCGAACTTGCTGCTGGTCCGTCGCACGCCTTTGGCTACCGCCCGGACCTGCCCATGGTCGCGGGTCAGGAAGACAATAATCCGGTCGGCTTCGCCCAGCTTGTAGGTGCGCAGCACCACGCCTTCGGCGCGGTAGGTGCGGGAGGCGAAGGACGAAGACACAGACCTATTTTCGCACCCCTTGGGCCGCACGTGTGCATCCGTCGGCGGTGAGCCCCACCCGATGGATGCACACGCGGCGCCACGTGGCTGCTGCAGCTAGCTGGGCTGCTGCTGGTCGCGGATCGCCCGGTTTACGGCAGAAATGACCGCCTTCAGTGCGGCCATGGTGGTGTTGGCATCGATGCCGATACCCCACAGCACGCGTTCCCCGATGGTGCACTCGACATAGGCTGCGGCGCGGGCGTTGCCGCCAGCGGACAGTGCGTGCTCGGTGTAATCGAGCACGCGCACATCCACCCCATCTTCGCCGAGAATGGCGAGCAGCGCAGCGATCGGGCCGTTCGCCTGGGAAGAGCGTCGCTGCTGGACGCCGTTCACGAGCAGGGAGGCGGTCAGTTTGAAGGAGTCGTCCTCAGCAGTCGCGGTGTTGACGCTGGTGAGTGCGTAGTGGCCCCAGGTGCCCGCTCCTGCGGCGCGACTCGGCAGGTACTCGTCCTGGAACACCTTCCAGAGTTCGGCTCCGCTGATTTCCCCACCGACGGTATCCGTGCGGCGCTGGATGACCCCCGAGAACTCGATCTGCGCGCGGCGCGGCAAATCGAGGCTGTGCTCGTTTTTCAGCAGGTACGCCACGCCACCCTTGCCGGACTGCGAGTTCACCCGGATCACTGCCTCATAGCTGCGCCCGATGTCCTTCGGATCGATGGGAAGGTAGGGGACCGCCCAGGGGATGTCCTGGACTGTTGTTCCAGCCTCGGCGGCGTCGCTCTCCATTCGCTCGAAGCCCTTCTTGATCGCATCCTGGTGTGAGCCGGAGAAGGCTGTGAACACCAGGTCGCCGCCATAGGGTGAGCGTTCGGGGACGGGGAGCTGGTTGCAGTATTCCGCGGTCCGCCTGATGTGATCGATGTCGGAAAAGTCGATCATCGGGTCGATGCCCTGCCCATAAAGGTTCATGCCGAGGGTGACCAGGTCCACGTTTCCGGTGCGTTCACCATTGCCGAACAGGCATCCCTCGATCCGATCAGCCCCCGCCAGGTAGCCGAGCTCCGCCGCTGCTACCCCGGTGCCACGATCGTTGTGCGGGTGGAGCGACAGGATGATGTTTTCACGGTTGTCCAGGTTCCGGCACATCCACTCGATGGAGTCAGCGTAGACGTTGGGGGTGGCCATTTCGACGGTTGCCGGGAGGTTCAGAATCATCTGGCGGTCGGAACTCGCCTCAAGCACAGCCGCGACCTCGTTGCTGATTCGTGCGGCGAATTCCAGTTCGGTGCCGGTGAAGGACTCGGGAGAGTACTCGTAGGTGACCTCGGTGTTCCGCAGGGTCTCCTCGAACTTCTTACACAGCCGCGCTCCGGTCAGTGCGATGTCGATGATGCCGTCCATGTCCTGGTTGAACACCACCCGGCGCTGCAGCACCGACGTCGAGTTGTAGAGGTGGACGATGGCCCGGTCTGCGCCCTCGATCGACTGGTAGGTGCGCTCGATCAGGTGTTCCCTGGCCTGGGTGAGGACCTGGATGGTGACATCGTCGGGAATCCGGTCCGTCTCGATCAGCTGGCGGACAAAATCGAAATCGGTCTGTGATGCCGACGGGAATCCGACCTCAATTTCCTTGTAACCCATCTGAACGAGCAGGTCGAACATCTTGTGCTTGCGTTCGGGGCTCATCGGGTCGATGAGGGCCTGGTTGCCGTCCCTCAGGTCAACGGCGCACCAGCGTGGCGCCTGGGTGATGACCTTGTCGGGCCAGGTGCGATCGGGCAGCTGAACCGAGATCTGATCCTGGAAGGGCGTGTATTTATGGAACGGCATTCCGGAGGATTTTTGTGCGTTGCGCATGGGGTGTGGCCTGTTCTGTGGAGGTTCGCGGGGCAGACTCTTCAGCAGTCCATGTGACGGGACTAAAACCAGATATCTGGGCTGGGGCCGGGCATTACAGACTCCGCAGCGGGGAATCGGCCTTGACCGTGTCGTGTTGACTACCTGGTCGTGATGGCCCCGCCGCGGCAGCTAAGAAGGAGCAGTTCTGCGCGCACAAGCCAACCCTAGCACGGAGCATAGGATGGGCTTCGGACTGATTCGACTCACACCAGTTAGGAAAACCCATGGCATTGGCAGGGACCACAGAGGCGGCAACAGACACCGACGCGAGGGTGCAGGACGACCTGTTCCGGCACGTCAACGGGACCTGGCTGAACTCCACGGAGATTCCCTCGGACCGGCCCCTCGAAGGAGCATTCACCCAGCTGCGGGATGCCGCTGAACTGGCCGTGCGGCAGATCATCGAGAATGCCGCGGCCACAGCTGATCCGGCCGGCGACAACTTCAGGATCAAGGCTCTCTACAGTTCATTCATGGCTGAGGAGCGGATCGAGCAGCTGGGTGTCGCACCGGTGCTTCCGCTCCTCGATCGGATCAACGCCGTAGCGTCGACCGCGGAACTGGTCGCTTTGGACGGTGAGCTCACGCGGTCCGGAATTGCCGGCCTTGCGCTGCCCTATGTCAGTAACGACGCCGGGAACCCCGAGCGCTACCTGCTGCACCTGCACCAGTCCGGCCTCGGAATGCCCGACGAATCGTATTATCGGGAAGAAAAATTCAGTCAGACCCGAGACGAGTACCTGACCCTGCTCGTCGCCCTGCTCACCGCGGCGGGTGACCCCGAGGCTCAGACTCGTGCGGAGGCAGTCGTCGAACTGGAGACCCGGCTCGCG
>NZ_ASZW01000064.1:0-1374 GCF_000468215.1 Arthrobacter sp. CAL618
CCGCGATCCGCAGGCCACCTACAACCTGCTGACCGGCGACGCACTGGCCGAGCTCGCCCCCTTCAGCAGCTCCTGGCTGGAGCAGCTCACCCGGGGGCGTGAGGGAACCGACGAAGTGGTCATCAATCAGCCGGACTATCTGGCAGCTGTGGACCAGCTGCTGGCGGCCGAGGATCTGAGTGTCTGGAAGAGCTGGCTGACCACTCGGGTGCTGCTGCACGCGGCAGGCTATCTCAGCAGTTCCTTTGTGGACCCGGCTTTCGCCTTCTACGGCACCCACCTCAGTGGCACACCTGAGATCAAGGACCGTTGGAAGCGTGGGGTGGCGCTGGTTGAGGGTGCCGTCGGCGAAGCTGTGGGGCGGGAGTACGTCGCGAGGCATTTCCCACCCACCCACAAGGCCATCATGCTCGACCTGGTCGAAAACCTTCTCGCCGCGTACCGGGTAAGCATTACCTCGCTCGACTGGATGACCGACGAGACGAAGACCCGGGCCCTCGCCAAACTGGACCGGTTCCACACCAAGATCGGTTTCCCTGACCAATGGATCGACTATTCGTCACTGGAGATTGTCGACGGCGACACCTACGGCAACGTTCGCCGCTCCACCGCATTCGAACTGGACCGCCAACTCTCCCGACTGGGTGGTCCGATCGACCGGGGTAACTGGCTGATGACCCCGCAGACCGTGAACGCCTACTACATGCCGACGATGAACGAGATTGTGTTCCCGGCTGCGATCCTGCAGCCACCGTTCTTCGACGTCGACGCCGACCCGGCAGTGAACTACGGGGCAATCGGGGCGGTGATCGGTCACGAGATCGGTCACGGCTTCGACGATAAGGGCTCCCAGTACGACGGCAGCGGGCGCCTCGAAAACTGGTGGAGCGACCAGGACCGTGCTGCCTTCGACTCGCTCACCCAGCGGTTGGTGGACCAGTATGATGCGCTCTGCCCTGCTGAGGCGCCAGGAAGCTCAGTCAACGGCAGCCTCACGCTGGGCGAGAACATCGGGGATCTGGGCGGTCTGTCGATCGGCTACCGCGCCTATCTGCTGAGCCTGGACGGCGCCGAGCCGCCAATCGTGGCTGGACTGACCGGGGCCCAGCGCTTCTTCTTCTCCTGGGCCAGCTGCTGGCGGCAGAAGATCCGCGCCGAGGAAGCGCTCCGCCGCCTGACCATTGACCCCCACTCCCCCAACGAGTTCCGCTGCAACCAGGTAGCGCGGAACCTTGACCAGTTCCATGACGCCTTCTCGGTCACGGACACCGATGACCTGTGGTTGGACCCGGCTGAGCGGGTCCGGATCTGGTAGCCGCTTTCGGCTGCTCTAGGACTGGCAGGTCACCTGATCGGCGGTCTGGCCCGTCAGGG
>NZ_ASZW01000065.1:0-18848 GCF_000468215.1 Arthrobacter sp. CAL618
CGACGGTCGAGCCGGCGGTGAAATCGGTGCCAACGCTCAACGCCAGACCCACGGTGGCCGGGCTGGACAGGACCTGCACCTCAGCGAGTCCGAACAGTTCGGCCACAGCCGCGCCGATTGCCTCATAACCCGATCCGACGAAGAGCTGGGTTGCCGGAGTTGCCACGTCCTCGGTGACAACTGCCTGGGTGTAGCCCTCCTCCACGAGAAGGTCCTGGATCTCCTCACCCCGATCGGTCTTTCCCGAGGAGTCGATGATGGTGAACGGAACGGCTGCCGGATCGAAGTCGAGGACCGGCTCGTCGGTCGGCTCGGCGTCGGGCGAGGCGGAAGCATCGGTGGTTCCCGACGGGTCTGACTCCGACGGCTCCGGCTCGGGTTCGCCGACGATGCTGCGATCGGCGACCAGCGCCTCGAACAGTTCCTCGGCCGGTTCCGCATCGGGGATCAGCCGGTTCAGGTCAGGCTCGTAGGGCAGCACGGGCATTGTGACGAAGGCTACCTTGGCAAGGTCAACGTCCTTGAGCCGGTCGGCCAACCGCAGCAGATCGGGAATCTGGCTCAGGCCGTCGTCGACCGTCAGGTTCCTGGTGATGGTCTCGGCGATCGCGTACATCCGGGGCAGGTTCGTGAGGGTGCCCTCGTCTTGGATTTTGCGCGCCATCGACGCCATAAACGACTGTTGTGCGCGGATCCTGCCTTCATCCCCACCGTCGCCAAACGCATGCCGGGTCCGCAGGAAAGCCAGGGCCTGTTCGCCCTCCACCTCGGAGGTGCCGGCGGGAAGGCTCAGCCCGGAGTAGGTATCCTCAACCGCGTTGTTGACACAGACCTCGACCCCACCCAGAGTCGACGAGAGTTCCTTCACCGCGTTGAAATCCGCCATCATGAAGTGGTCGATTTTCAGCCCGGTGAGCTCGTTGATTGCGGCCACCGTGCACCCCGGCCCGCCGTTGCCGAGCGCGCCGTTGAGCATCGCGAGGTCCTGCGAGGGTGTCATTGTCCCGGTCTCCGGGTCCAGGCAGGCGGGCAGCGGGACCAGCAGGTCGCGGGGGAAACTGACCATTGTGACATTCTCGCGGTCGGCCGAGAGGTGCATCAGCATCATCACGTCGGAGTTGCCGGTTTCGGTGGTGAATTCGGCTCCGCCGTAGGCAGCGTTTTCGGCGCCCTCACGGGTGTCGGTTCCGAGAATGAGAATCTGGACCGGGTCCCGGTCAAGATTGGCCTTGTCGGTCTCGTTCTGGTCCGTCGAGAGGTTCAGCGGCTGGGTTGCCACATTGCCCTGCAGCCGGAGAAGCTGCACTGAAGCGAACCCGACTCCAGCGACGAGGACGGTTGCCAGGGCGATAGCGATAATCTTCAGGACCCGCGGTGGTGCCTGGTGGCCCAGGTGGCGTCCCACGGGGGCTCCCGCCGAATCCTCAGCGTTCTGGCCAGCATCGGCGCGTCGACGACTCATGCGTTGCAGCCCTTTCGAAGAATTCGGTCGGTAGTCGCTGGCGTGCGTGCCAGCTGAGCAAACAGCTCCCAGCCACTAAAAACAACGTGTGTTGCAGCCGGGTAGTGCCCGGTCAGAAGCCCAGGCGCACCAGCTGCTTGGGATCGCGCTGCCAATCCTTGGCAATTTTGACGTGCAAGTCAAGGTAGATCCGGGTGCCCAGCAAAGCTTCGATGCTCTGGCGCGCGTTGGTGCCAACCTCGCGGAGACGCGCGCCGCCCTTCCCGATGATGATCGCCTTCTGGGAGGAACGTTCGACGAACAGGTTCACCCTGACGTCGAGGAGCTGATTGTCGGCGCTGCGACCCTCCCGCGGAACGATTTCGTCCACCACCACGGCGAGCGAATGCGGCATTTCGTCGCGGACACCCTCCAGGGCGGCCTCTCGCACCAGTTCAGCAACCATCACGGCTTCCGGCTCGTCGGTGAGCGCACCGTCAGGGTACAGGGCTGGTGATTCCGGCATATGCGAAACGAAAACGTCGCCGACCGTTTCGACCTGGAACCCGTCTGCAGCGGACACGGGAACGACATCGGCCCAGCCTTGTTCCCCCAATACTTCCTCGCCGAGGGCGACGACGGCCATCAGCTGGCGGGTCAAGGCCGCCCGGTCCACCAGGTCGGTTTTGGTGACGACGGCGATCAGCGGTTTCCGCTGCAACCGGGAGAGCTGCGAGGTGATGAACTTGTCACCAGGGCCGATTGGCTCGTTGGCCGGGATGCAAAACCCGATGGCATCCACTTCGGCCAGGGTGTCCGCGACGAGGTCGTTCAACCGCTGGCCCAGCAGGGTGCGGGGACGGTGCAGGCCTGGCGTATCGACGAGGATCAGCTGGGAGTTCTCGCGATGCACGATTCCCCTGATGGTGTGACGGGTGGTCTGGGGTTTGGACGAGGTGATTGCCACCTTCTGTCCCACCAGCGCGTTCGTCAACGTCGATTTGCCTGCGTTGGGCCGGCCGACCAGGGAAACAAACCCGGCCCGGTGCTTCTGTTCGCTCATGATATTCCGCCGTGTCCTTGAAGTTGTGCGGGATTCCGGTCCCGGCCGTCGTCGTCGAATGCTGGTTCCCGTTTCCACACAATAAGGTGCGAGACCCGGTTGCGGCGCCCCTCGACACGTTCGGCGCGGAGGCCGATACTGCCGACAGTTACCTCGCTGCCCACGATCGGGACCCGGCCCAGTGTCTTGGCGAGCAGTCCACCAACGGTGTCCACCTCGTCGTCTTCCAGGTCCACGTTGAAGACTTCGCCCAGGTCATCAATTCCCATCCGTGAGCTGATCCGGTATTCGCCGTTGCCCAGTTGTTCAAGTTCCGGCACCTCCGAGTCATACTCATCGACAATCTCCCCAACGATTTCCTCAATGAGGTCCTCAAGCGTGACCAGCCCTGCGGTTCCACCGTACTCGTCGATAACGATGGCGACGTGGGTCGATTCCCGCTGCAACTCCTGCAGGAAATCGCTGACCGGCTTGGACTCGGGGACGTAGCGCACTCCCCGGCAGATACCGTCGACCAGGTCCTCGTCGCGACCGTCGGGCCCATGCAGTTGGGCCACGACATCCTTGAGGTAGAGGATCCCGATGATGTCGTCAGCACTGTCGCCAATCACCGGGATCCGCGAATAGCCGGAGCGGAGGAAAAGGGACATCGCCTGTTTCAGGGTGGACCCGGTTTCGATGGGAACCATGTCGGTGCGGGGCACCATCACTGCCCGCACCTTGGTGTCACCCAGTTCGAAGACTGAGTGAATCAGTTCCGCTTCGCTGTCCTCGATCATTTCGGCGTCGTTGGCACGGGAGAGCAGTTCGCGGAATTCCTCTTCAGTGAAGAACGCCGCCTCGGCCCGGGCCGCACCCGGGGTAATGGCACTTCCGAGCGCAACCAGCCACCGCGGGATCGGTCCGAGGATCCCGCACAGGAATCTCACCAGGCCCGCGGTCGCTGGAACCACTTTGCTCGCGTGGGTCCGGCCGAGCTGGCGCGGTGAAACGCCAACGAGCACGAATCCGACGGCGGCCATGGTGGCGGTGGCGAGCAGACCGGCGATCCAGACGTTGTTGAGCAGGTCGTGGAAGAGGATTGCGACCGCCACAGCGGCTGCCATTTCGAACCACACCCGCCAGAACCTGAGGGCATGCATGTGGGCGATCGGTGAGGCGAGGATACGCTGCAGCGACCGGCCAGATTTGCCGGCCAGAAGTTCTTCGCCTTCCTGGCGGGGCAGGTAACTAAAGGCGGCCTCGGCTGCGGTTACCAACGCTGCGACCAGAACAAACCCCAAGGCCATGAAGGCCAGCAGCCAAATGATCAACTGATTGTCTCCTCGGGCGCTGTTCCGCCCAGATAATCGGCCAGCAGACGGCGTTGCAGACCGAACATTTCAGCCTCGTCCTCGGGTTCGGCGTGGTCGTATCCGAGGAGGTGCAACAGTCCGTGGGTGGTCAGCAGCAGCAACTCTTCCTGGGTTGAGTGCCCTGCCTTCTCGGCCTGGGTCTGCGCCACCTCGGGGCAGAGGACAACATCACCGAGCACTCCCGCTGGTGTGAGCCGCCCCGCCGTGCCTGGTCGTAGCTCGTCCATGGGGAAGGACAGGACGTCGGTGGGACCCGGTTCGTCCATCCATTCGATATGCAGTTTCTCCATTGCTGTGGTGTCGACCAGGATGATCGAGAGCTCAGCTTCCGGGTGCACGAAGAGACTGTCGAGCAGGAACCGGCCCAGGCGGATCAGGTTTTCCTCGTCCGCCGCTATCCCCGACTCGTTGTTGACCTCGATGCTCATGGTTTGCCTCCAGCCGGTTTGGCCCCGGCATGACCGCGCGGGCCACGGTGATCCCGGGCAGCTGAGGCCCGCTGGTTCTCGTCCCAGACACTGTAGGCCGTGACGATGTCGCCCACCAACCGGTGCCTGACGACGTCGGAGGCGTCGAGGGTGCGGAAGCTGACGTCCTGCACACCCTGAAGTATTTCACTGACCACCCGTAGCCCTGAGTTGGTCCCGCCGGGCAGGTCCACCTGGGTGACGTCGCCGGTGACCACCATCTTCGAACCGAACCCCAGGCGGGTGAGGAACATCTTCATCTGCTCGGGGGTGGTGTTTTGGGCCTCGTCCAGGATGATGAACGCATCGTTGAGGGTACGGCCCCGCATGTAGGCGAGAGGTGCCACCTCGATGGTGCCGGCCGCCATCAGTCGAGGGATGCTGTCCGGGTCCATCATGTCGTGCAGCGCATCGTAGAGCGGACGCAGGTACGGGTCGATCTTGTCGCTGAGGGTGCCGGGCAGGAATCCGAGCCNNNNCTTCGACGGCCGGGCGGGTGAGGATGATCCGGTTGACTTCCTTATGCTGCAGCGCCTGAACAGCTTTGGCCATGGCGAGGTAGGTTTTCCCGGTGCCCGCAGGGCCGATGCCAAACACCACCGTGTGCCGGTCAATCGCCTCGACGTAATCCCGCTGGTTCAGGGTCTTTGGCCTGATAGTCCTGCCACGGGAGGAGAGGATGTTCATGGTGAGGACATCGGAGGGACTACTCACCGACTGATCCTTCAACATGGACACCAGCTGTTTGAGAACCTGGGGGTTGACGGTGGTGTTGTTGGCTGCGAGGGTGCGGATCTCGGAGATCAGACGTTCGGTGCGCGCGACGTCGACGGCCGGGCCCGTGATCGAGAGCTCATTACCCCGGACGTGAAGATTGACCCCCACGAAAGTGCTCTCGATCAGCCTGAGCGCCTCATCGTTGGTTCCAAGCGCTTGAACCATTTGTTCCGTCGAATCGAAGTGGACCACCTTCGTGTCCAAGCCCACTGCGCTGATGCCAACTGAAGAATCGGTCATATAATCGGCCCTCGCGGCCTTCCATCTCTCCTTGAATCGGTTGGTGACGGCATACCGCCCCTTGACTAATCTTACGTTACGTCCCTGCCCGGCGGCCGTCCCCGGCCGCCGGATTCCGCCGTCAACGGAACCGGAGGTTTTGCGGCGTCTCCGCGCGCCCAGGAAGCAGATGATCTCATCTGGGCAACGGCCCGGTTTCAATCCTGTCTCAGTCCGGCGACGACTTGGCTAAACCCCGTTCGGGGCCTGTTGCCATATGCGAAGCTGGAAACGTTGCTTTGAGTGCATTACTCGGCGGCGCACCAATCCGGCCGAGTGGTACAGCGAAAGGACAGGACGCGAATGGAGTGGTCCTTTCAACGCGATGCTGCCCGGCGCCGGCCTGGACGCGCTCTCTCGGTCACCGCGCTAATCGTCTTCGCTGGTCTGGGCCTGGGTGGCTGCACACCGGTCCCCGGCGATGATGCGACGGCCTCCCTTTCTGGACAACCAAACACGTCAGCTGGCCCACCGTCGGCAGAGCACTCCGCAGTGACGGAATCCGCTACCCTGCGCAACCTGCTCCCCGTCTACTGGATGGGAGACAACGACGGAAGCATCCAGCTTTACCGGGAGTTCCTGGACGGCGGGAACGGTGGTGACCCAATCGCGGCGGCGGTCCAGGCGATGACCGCCAACTCACCAATCGATCCCGACTACTTTGGGTCGTGGTCCCCCGCCGAGTCTGTCAGCGCATCAATCTCCCCCGACAACGTTATTACGGTCGATATCTCGGCCGAGGCCTTCGATGCGCAGCTCGACCAGGGTGCCGCCTATCGTGCCATCCAGCAGCTCGTATACACAGCCACAGCGGCGGCGGCCAACGCGGGCCTGGTCTCGGGCGGTGACCCCAGCCGCGTCGTCGTCCTGGTGGACGGAGCGGCGGGGTTCAACGCTTTCGGCCACATCGAACTCGGTGGCCCGTTGCAGCGGGACTCGGCGTTGATGGCTCCGATCTGGATCATCGAACCCCAGCATGGGGCGGTCCGCGACCAGCCGACGATCACCGTGTCAGGCAGCGGAATGACGGAGAACGCGGTCCTGCACTGGCGGATCGACGAGGTGGTCGGCGATGAGCTGGAATCGTACCGCACTGGAACGGTGGGACTGGACGCCAGCGCCAGTTCCCCCGGACTCTTCGAGTTCACGATCGCCCTGGTGCCCGGTGAATACGAGATCAGCGTCTTCGACCGTCCGCAGGGCGTCCAGGAGAACCGTGAACTCGATACCGACACCAAGCGCGTCACGGTGCAGTAGGCAGCTGAGCCTCCTGCTTTCCTTCCCGGGGCTTGCTATTCCCGGGTGAGCACGGAACTGAACCGGCTACCAGCGGCCCAGCAGTTGGCTCAGGACCGCAAGGGCGGCGGGTCCGGCGGTGGAGGAGCGCAGCACCTGGCCGCCGAGCCTGGCCGGATGCGCACCGTTCGACACGAACAGCTCCAGCTCCTGCCCGCTGATGCCCCCCTCGGGGCCGACCACCACTGCAATGCTGGTGGGCGGGGTGTCGGCCTGTGGCCCAACCAGTGCCCCAACCCCAGTTTCAGCGTCCTCGTGGAGGATCAGGGCGAGGTCCACGCCGGCAAGCCAGGCTGCCAGAGACCCGCTGTCGTGCAATGGCAGCACCTCGGGGAGGGTGGCACGCCGTGATTGTTTGGCGGCTCCCCACACCGTGGATTCCCATTTTCGCTGCCCTTTGAGCGCCTTGTCGGCGCGCCAACGGACAATACTTCGATCCGCCTGCCAGGGAATAACCGCATCGACGCCGAGTTCAGTGGCGGCCTCGACCGCCAGTTCATCCCGGTCCCCCTTGGCCAGTGCCTGCACCAGGATGAGACGGCAGGCGGGGGCTGGCTCGTCAACCACTGTTCGCACCTCGAGGGTGACTTCCTGCCCGGCGCTGGCCGTGACCACGCCGACGATTCTGCGCCCGCGGCCGTCGGCGACGTCAATCGTCTCGCCGGCTGCCAGCCGTTTCACGGTCGCCGCGTGCCGGGCCTCGGCCCCGGTGAGGGTGAAACTGGCTCCGGGGAGGACAGCAGCCAGCGCCTCAGGGTCTCCGAAGTAGAGTGCGTTGCTCACCCCTAGAGATTACCCAACCGCTCCCGCAACTTCGCGAACACCCCTGAACCGCTGCTGGCCAGCTGACCCTCAACAAATTCCTCGCCGCGGAGTTCGGCAAGTTTGCGCAGCAGCTCTTCCTGCGCCTGGTCAACGTTGCGCGGAGTCTCGACGTTCAGGTGCACCTTGAGGTCACCACGCCCGTACCCGCGGAGGTGGGTGACGCCAAGTCCGCGAAGAGTCACGATCTCGCCCGACTGCGTGCCTGCTTTGATCCCCAGTTCCTGGTCGCCGTCGAAGGAGGCGAGGTTCACGGTGGTGCCCAGGGCCGCGGCGGTCATCGGCACGCTGAGGGTGACGTGGAGGTCATCACCCTCGCGGAGGAAGGAGGGATCCGGGTTAACCCGGATCTCCACATAGAGGTCGCCCTGCGGTCCGCCGGCCATGCCGGCCTCGCCCTGGCCCCCCAGTTGAATGCGGGTGCCGGTCGACACGCCTGCGGGCACCTTGATGGTGAGGCTCCGGCGGCTACGCACCCGACCGTCGCCGTTGCATTCGTTACAGGGGTTCGGGATGACTGTGCCGTACCCCTGGCAGGTGCCACACGTGGCACTGGTCATGACCTGGCCCAGAATGGACCGCACCGCACGCTGCACCTGACCCGACCCGCCGCAAATGTCGCAGGTTCGGGGGGAAGTGCCGGGCTGGCAGCAGGACCCGTCGCAGGTGGGACACACTGCTGCGGTATCGACGTCGATCTTTTTGTTGATCCCGAAGACGGCGTCGACCAGGTCGATCCGCACGGCGATCAGGGCGTCCTGGCCGCGACGGGTGCGCGACGGCGGGCCGCTGGCACCACCGCCACCGAAGAATGTTTCGAAGATGTCCTGGAAGGCGAAGCCCGGCCCGGCGTGTCCGCCGCCGAATCCGTTGTCGGTCCCGTTCTCGTTGCCGGTCGTGTCATACACGCGCCGTTTCTGCGGGTCCGAGAGCACCTCGTAGGCACGGGTGACCAATTTGAACTCTTCAGAGGCATCCGGCCCGGAGTTGACGTCCGGGTGCAGCTTTCGCGCGAGCTTGCGGTAGGCCTTCTTGATTTCCTCGCCGCTCGCATCGCGGTTCACACCGAGGACTTCATAGTGATTACTCACTCCTGCACTTCACTTCCTATGTCACTGACCGGTGCAGGGCTTGGTGCCCTGCCGGTATGGGGTCGACTGTTTCTACAACAAGTTCGCTGATGCGGTTACCTCAGGGTTAGTCCGTCAGGATCCGCGATAGGTACCGGGCTACCGCCCGCACCGCCGACATCGACGTCGGGTAGTCCATTCGGGTTGGCCCAAGCACTCCTACCTTGGCCAACGAGTCGGGACCGTATCCGGTGGCAATCACCGAGGCTTCAGCGAGGCCGCCGTGCGGGTTCTCCCGGCCGATCCGCACCGAGACGCCAAACGCATCCTGCTTCATTTCGGAAAGCAGGCGAAGCATTACTACCTGCTCCTCCAGGGCCTCGAGCACCGGCCCGATGCTCAGAGGAAAGTCTACGGTGGATCGGGCCAGGTTGGCTGTACCAGCCATCACAATCCGGTCATCCCGGTTGATACCTGCCAACTGTTCGAGCGCCCGCGCCAGCACGGTGCCCGCCCCGCGTTGCTGGAACGACAGGGCTCCCACGGCGAGTGCGAGTTCCTGCGGAAGGGACGCCAGCTTGGTGCCGGCGACGGAACCGAGGAAGTGCTGCCGAAGCTCGGCGAGGGAGGATTCGGGCACCGGTTCGGGCAGCGGGACAACCCGCTGCTGGACTGTTCCGTTGGTCGCTATGAGCACCACCAGTACCTGGTTGGGCGCCAGTAGGACGAACTCCAGGTGCCGGACGGCTGCGCTACCCAGATGTGGGTATTGGACCACCGCCACCTGATTGGTCAGGTGGGAGAGCAGCCGCACTGTCCGGTCCATGACGTCGTCGAGATCCTCTGCCTCCTCCAGGAGCGCCTGGATGGCGCGCTTTTCGGCAGCAGACAGGGGCTTGACCTCGGAAATCTGGTCGACAAACAGTCGGTAGCCCTTGTCGGTGGGGATGCGACCCGAGCTGGTGTGGGGCGCGGTGATCAGCCCCTCTTCTTCCAGGACAGCCAT
Source organism: Arthrobacter sp. CAL618 (assembly GCF_000468215.1). Taxonomy (NCBI): domain Bacteria; kingdom Bacillati; phylum Actinomycetota; class Actinomycetes; order Micrococcales; family Micrococcaceae; genus Arthrobacter; species Arthrobacter sp. CAL618. The sequence continues at coordinate 9,577 of NZ_ASZW01000065.1, forward strand.
ATCATTACGGATGGTGGCCGATGATACCCCCAGCTGATGCCGCTCCACGAGTGCTTTGGAGCCCACAGGCTCGCGCGAATGCACATAGTCCTCGACGATGGCACGCAACACTTCAAGTCTGCGTGGTTCGCTCACTTTTCACCTCCGCACACGTTTACTGTCTCTTCCGGCAGATCTGGCACTCGACACGCCCAAGTGCCAAGTCTAGTACGTTCGAAGGGATTGTTAGCATTGAAAATCCCTGGCCGGACCGTCCAGCGGCGAGTCGGGAAGTGAGCAACAATTTTGTCCAGTTATGAATGGGGTGCCCAGGACATCTCAGCCCCCCGCCAGGTTTCCCTGCCAAAGGTTCCGGTCAGCCGGGGCCTGGTTCTGGAGGATGTGCAGAGCGGTTACGTTGGCGCAGTGGTCCGGGTGGAGAAATCTGGTGGCATGCACGTCATGGTGCTCGAGGACCGGCGCGGCAGACTTAAGACTTTCCCGCTCGGGTTCGGGTTCCACGTCGACGGCGGGCCCGTTGAGGTGGTGGCACCCGCGCTGGCACCACCAGCGCCAGCCCGCAAGGTGACGGCGTCGGGATCGGTCAAGGTGGAGGGCGCCCGCGCGAGGACCGCCCGGGCCAGCAGGATCTGGGTGGAGGGACAGCACGATGCTGAGCTGATCGAAAAGGTGTGGGGCGACGATCTGCGTCTTGAGGGGATCGTCGTCGAGCCGCTGCACGGCGTTGACGACCTTGCCGGGATGATCCGCACTTTTAGTCCTGGACCGAACCGCCGGCTCGGTATCCTCGTCGACCATCTGGTAGCGGGGTCGAAGGAACAGCGCATCGCCCAGGAAGCCATGAAGGTTCCGGGAGCCGCCGCCAACGTCCTGGTGGTGGGACACCCGTATGTCGATGTGTGGCAGGCAATCAAGCCGGCGGCCGTCGGGCTCACCGCGTGGCCGGTGGTACCACGGGGTCAGGACTGGAAGACCGGAATACTCGCCGGTCTCGGCTGGCCGAACGCCGACAAGGCAGCGGTGGCACATGGCTGGAAGCGGTTGCTGGGGTGCGTCAATAGTTACTCCGACCTTGAACCGTCGCTGCTCGGGCGGGTTGAAGAAGTGATCGATTTTTTGACCCCTCCTGGAGATTTCGACGCGACAACTTAAGCCCCAGTGCACGTTTGCTGGCGACGAAGTATCCTAGATAGGAAGGCTCCTGATCAAGGCTGCCCCGAAGCAATAGAGGATGTTCAGTTGTCTAACCCCGCCGACCAGCACGGACACCACGGATCCGAGGACGGCCACGGCCAGCCCCGATCCGCTTTTGAGGGTGCCCCGGCGAATGCCCTGCCTCTGACCGCGACGGAAGACCGGCAGTGGGCAACCCTGTCGCACTTCGGGGGAATCCTCGGTTTCATTCCGTCGCTGCTCATCCTGCTGATTTTCAAGAACCGGGGACCTTTCACCGCCCAGGAAGCGCGGGAGGCGTTCAACTTCACCTTCCCGCCGACGGTGTTGGCGTTCGTGGCCTGGCTGCTCTCCCTCTTGCCAGCGGTCGGCGGCATGTTCGCCGTCGTCAACGCCCTGATCTGGGTAGCAATCGCCGTATCCTCGGTCATTGCCGGGATTCAGGTCAACCGTGGCCGCCCCTACCGGTACGCGTTCAACCTGCGGCTCTTCCGTTAGGAGCCTAGTCGGGTAGTAGCCTGCGGACGACCGCGTCGGCGAGCAACCGGCCCTTGCCAGTGAGCGTGATCGTTCCGGCGAAGGCCTCCGCTGCAACGATCAGTTCATCAGCAATCAATCCGGCGACGGCAAGCCGCCCCCCTGGGTGCAGCACCCGGGTTGGTAGGCCCTCGCGCAGCCTGGCGCGAAGCATCACGTCCTCGGTGTAGCGGGTCTCCGCGTCCAGGATTTCGCGGCCAGCGGCCGGTGACACTCCGGTTGAGAGGCGCTGGGCGTAGGCGGTCGGGTGCTTCACATTCCACCACCGCACACCGCCCAGATGCGAGTGCGCGCCGGGACCAGCTCCCCACCAGTCGTCGCCACGCCAGTAGGCAAGATTATGCCTGCACTCGTCCGCAGGTGTGCGGGCCCAGTTGCTCACCTCGTACCATCCCAGTCCGGCGGCTGCCATCGCGCGTTCGGCCAGGGCGTACTTCTCGGCGTGATCGTCGTCGTCGATGTCGGGCACCTCGCCACGGCGGATCCGGGCCGCAAGTTTGGTGCCGTCCTCGATGATCAGTGCGTAGGCAGAGACGTGGTCCGGACCGTAGGACAGCGCCGCGTCAAGGGTCTGCTGCCAGTCGGCTGCGGACTCCCCCGGGGTGCCGTAGATCAGGTCAAGGCTGACGCGCAGCCCGGCTTCCCGCGCCCATTGCACGGCCAGTGGCACCCGTTCGGGCGCATGGGTGCGGTCCAGTACCTTCAGCACGTGCGGAACAGCCGACTGCATCCCGAACGACACCCTGGTGAAACCCGCCTGCGCCAGCACCGCAAGTGACTCGGGCGTGACCGAATCGGGGTTGGCCTCCGTGGTGACTTCAGCGCCTGGTGCGAGCCCCCAGTGCCCGACGGCGGTGCGCAGCACCGTCGCCAGATCGGCTGCGGGGAGGAGGGTGGGAGTGCCGCCGCCGAAGAACACTGTCGATAGCTGGCGTGGCGCGGTGCCGGAAGTGGTCAGGACACCGGCTGCGAGGTCCAGTTCAGCGCTGACCGTTGCGGCATAGCGGTCTTGCGATGCGCCCCCACCCAGTTCAGTGGCCGTGTAGGTGTTGAAGTCGCAGTAGCCGCAGCGCACGGCGCAGAACGGGATGTGGACGTAGAGCCCCAGCTTCCGGTCGGCGCTGCCGATGGCGGCCTGCTCCGGCAGCAGGCCGCTTTCCGGCGCTGGCAAGCCAAGAGGGAGGGCACCTGGCATTGCTACTTCTTGACCTTGTCCTTGGACTCGTCGGTGGTGAGGGCTGCGATGAAGGCTTCCTGCGGGACTTCGACGCGTCCCACCATCTTCATCCGTTTCTTGCCTTCCTTCTGTTTCTCCAGAAGTTTGCGTTTACGGGTGATGTCACCGCCGTAGCACTTCGCGAGGACGTCCTTGCGGATGGCCCTGATGCTTTCCCTGGCAATAATCCGTGACCCGATGGCCGCCTGGATGGGGACCTCGAACTGCTGCCGTGGGATGAGTTCACGCAGCTTGCCGGTCATCATGACGCCATAGGCGTAGGCCTTGTCGCGGTGGGTGATGGCCGAGAACGCATCGACCTGCTCGCCCTGCAGCATGATGTCGACCTTGACCAGGTCGGCGACCTGGTCGCCGTCGCTCTTCCAGTCCAGCGAGNNNNCCCGCGGGTCCGGGATTTGAGGATGTCGAAGAAGTCGAACACGATCTCGGCCAGTGGCAGTCGGTACCGGATCTCCACCCGGTCCTCGGAGAGGTAATCCATTCCGCCCATCACGCCGCGCCGGCTCTGGCACAGCTCCATGATGGCACCGACGAACTCGGTGGGCGCCAGGATGGTCGCCGAAACCATAGGCTCGCGGACCTCGGCGATTTTCCCGGTCGGGTACTCGCTGGGGTTGGTCACGTGGACCATCTTTTTGTCCTCGAGTGTCACCAGGTATTCCACGTTGGGTGCCGTGGAGATCAGGTTGAGGTTATGCTCGCGCTCGAGCCGCTCCCTGGTGATCTCCAGGTGAAGGAGCCCGAGGAAGCCCACCCGGAACCCGAAGCCCAGTGCCGCGGAGGTCTCGGGTTCGTAGACGAGCGCTGCATCGTTGAGCATCAGCTTTTCCAGCGCGTCGCGAAGCACCGGGTAATCGGTGCCGTCCAGCGGGTACAGACCGGAGAAGACCATGGGCTTCGCATCGGCATATCCGGGCAGGGACGCCTGGGCGGGCTTGGCCAGGTTGGTAACCGTGTCACCCACCTTGGACAGCCGGACGTCTTTCACACCAGTGATGAGGTAGCCGACCTCACCCACACCAAGCCCCTTGGATGGGGTGGGCTCCGGGGAGCTGACGCCAATTTCGAGGAGCTCGTGACTGGCGCGGGTGGACATCATCTGGATCCGCTCGCGGGGATGCAGCATGCCGTCGACCACGCGGACGTAGGTGACGACACCGCGGTAGGTGTCATACACGGAGTCGAAGATCATCGCCCGTGCGGGGGCGTTGGGGTCACCAACAGGAGGCGGCAGGTCCCTGACAATCTTGTCCAGCAGTGCTTCGACCCCCATACCGGTCTTCCCGGAGACCCTGAGGACGTCGCCGGGATCGCCACCGATCAGGTTCGCCAGCTCGGCAGCATACTTCTCGGGCTGGGCGGCGGGCAGATCGATCTTGTTCAGGACCGGAATGATGGTGAGGTTGTTCTCCATCGCCAGGTAAAGGTTGGCCAGTGTCTGGGCTTCGATCCCCTGGGCGGCATCGACCAGCAGGATCGCCCCTTCGCAGGCCGCGAGCGACCGGGAAACCTCGTAGGTGAAGTCAACGTGGCCTGGCGTGTCGATCATGTTCAGCGCGTGGCTGACACCGTCGAGTTCCCAGGGCAGCCGCACCGCCTGGGATTTGATGGTGATGCCACGTTCACGCTCGATGTCCATCCGGTCCAGGTACTGGGCCTTCATGTCACGCTGCTCGACGACGCCGGTGAGCTGCAGCATCCTGTCCGCCAGGGTGGACTTCCCATGATCAATGTGCGCGATGATGCAGAAGTTTCTGATAATCGCCGGATCAGTGGCGGCGGGCACCGGTGAGGTGCGGGCCTTGGGTGACACTGGACATTCCTTACTGTTGCGAGGGCTGCTGCGCGGCAACCGTTCCAACTACAACGACAGGGTTTGGAGCGAGGTGAACCCACCTCTCGGGCGGGTTTTGTTAAACCAGCCCCGGTTAACAGTCTCCCACGAGCTGGCGGGTGATCTGGAATTGCCTGGACTGGCCAAACTGTATCCTTTACCGCATGTCATTTGATTCCCGATCCTTCCTGCGGCTGGCCCGCACCGTTGTGCGGGCACTGCAGCCGCCGAAGCGGCAGTCCGGCCCTGCCCGGAAACCAGCCGCCTACCCTGGTGATTTCACCGGCACCCCGAAGGTCAGCTATTCGCCCCGAGCCGATAATGTCCCGGATGCGGGGGAAATTGTCTGGGCCTGGGTGCCCTATGAAGAGGACCACCGTCAGGGCAAGGACCGCCCGGTCCTGCTGATCGGCAACCACCGGGGCAGGGTGCTGGGACTGACGCTGACTAGCCGGGACCGGAACGGAACCGGCGGATCGGATCCGGCCTACGTCGATATCGGGTCCGGCTCGTGGGACGTCAAGGGCAGACCGAGCGAAGTGAAAACCGACCGGATCATTCAACTGGCACCGGCGGATGTCAGGCGGATCGGTGCTGTACTCCCCCGGGCGCAGTTTGATCGTGTGGTGGCGCGGCTGGGCTGAGTTATTGTGGCTGCCCAATTTTCCATGCGGGACCTTCCACATGCGGCGCCGCGCTCAGACAGACCGGCTGCCGGGACTAATCCGTGCATCTCTGGTAATCTAGACAGCTGTGTGTCCGCGCAGGTCGACGGGCACTTTAGTCCAATCGCCTACGGTATCCCCACGCCGCTCAGTCATTGGTTGAACTGAATTACCCTCACGACCAGTCCGCAATACAAAGAGAGTTCTAAATACGTGGCAAATATCAAGTCCCAGAAAAAGCGCATTCTCACCAACGAGAAGGCGCGCCAGCGCAACAACTCGGTTAAGTCCGAGCTGAAAACGGCCATCCGCGCCGTAAACACTGCGATCGGCTCAGCTGACAAGGAAGCTGCAACCAGCCTCCTCCAGTCGGCAAGCCGCAAGCTGGACAAGGCTGTCAGCAAGGGTGTCGTGCACAAGAACAACGCAGCGAACCACAAGTCTGCGATCTCGAAGAAGGTCAACGCTCTCTAACCAGAGCCTGATCGTTCGACGATTTCCAGATGGCTGGCCTTCGGGCCAGCCATCTGTCGTTTAACCGGTTGATCCCCTCGCCTTACGCGCCTTCGACCGACCAACGCCGCCTAAAACGGCTGCCGCGCCACATATAACTACAGCGCGAGACGGTAGGTACAGCGCGAGACGATACCTACCGCGCGAGACGGGTCAGGCGCGGTACGTTCAGGTCGCAGAGAGTGCAAGCGGGTGCGCAGTGAGTCGGAGCGCAGTCCGGGCCTAGCGGCACTTCAGACCATTCTGAGCCGCTAGCCGCGGCCAGCGAGGGCGATGGTGGTGACCGCGCGTTCGACGGCGTACACCGGGTCCCGGGAGGCGCCCTTCACCTGGGCATCGGCTTCCGCAAGCACCTGAATGCACTCAACCAGACCTTCGGAACTGAAGCGCTGGGCGTCGCGTCGGGCCTGGTCTACCTGCCAGGGCGCCATCCCGAGCTCTTTTGCTAGCTGGGCGGAGCTCCCCCGCACCTGATGGACCTTCGCAACGGCCCGGACCTTCATCGCAAGGGCCGCCGTCAGGAGTACTGGATCGGCGCCGGTCGCCAGGGCATGCCGGAGCATTGACAGGGCCTGTCCTCCACGGCCAGCCAATGCCGCGTCTGCCACCTTGAACCCGGTGACCTCCACCCGGCCGCCGTAGTACTTCTCGACGGTCTCCTCGGTGATTTCACCGGCCGTATCAGAAATCAATTGTTGACAGGCTGCCGCCAGTTCGGCGAGCTGGGACCCAACCGCTGCCACCAGCGCCCGCAGGGCTCCACCGCCGATCCGCCGGCCCGCGGCCCTGAACTCCTCGACAACAAAGTCTGTCTTGTCCGAGTCCTTCTTCAACGGCTGACAGTCGACAACGGTTGCCCCGGAAGACTTGAGTGCGTCAAGAAGCTTCTTGCCACGGTTTCCGCCGCTGTGATGCATCACCAGCACGACATCGGGGGCAGGATCGGCCAGGTATCCGAGCGTGTCCTGAAGAAAGTCGTCGTTCATCTGGGCGAGGCCGCTCACCTCGATCAATTTGGCCTCCCCAAACAGGGATGGGCTCCCGTGGATGGTGAGATCGCCTGCCTCGTACTTGCCGGCGTCCAGCTTCACGTCTTCAAGGTCTGGACGTGCATCCCGCAGGCTGCGACGAATGCGTTCGACTGCCTGGCCGGCGGCATACTCCTCGGGGCCGCTGAGCAGCACCACTGGTGCGGGTACAACGGTTCGCCAGTGCATCCCTGAGCTTCCAGCTGATTCCCTGCGGGATGCGGCGGGCCTGGAAGTCACGTAGTTGCTCCTGGTGGTTGGTGGATGGAACGAGTCCTCAGCGTCAACTGTGCCACGGGCGGGACCTGCGGCAAAGCGGACAAGCGGGTCAACGGTGCACGCGGAGTGAGTCGTCCTGAATGGAGACCAGAAACGTTCCCAGCTGGTCGGTTCTTGCCACGGTAATCCCCGCCGCAGACAATCCGGCAGTGATAGTTGGGTGTGGATGCCCGTAGTCGTTATCCCGGCCAGCGGAAATCAGGGCGAGCCGTGGTTTGAGGGTGTGGGCCAGGTCGAGCCCACCGTTGCGGGCACCGTGGTGGGCTACTTTCAGGATCTGCACCCCCCGCTCACTGAGTCCGGGTCTGGCTCTCAACATGGCACGCGCCGCATCCTCCTCCAGATCACCAGTCAGCAGGACGGCCACATCGGGGGCGGCGTCAGTGTCGATGACGACGTCGAGCACAGCGCTGGAATTATTCTCGGAATCTATTGGTGCTCCGGCCTCTGGCCAGAGCACCGTCCAGCTGACGCGGCCATAGGAGCCACCGTCGCCATGTTCTCCAGTCATGCCGGCAATGAGCCGCTCGGGTGATACTTGTTGCGCAGGGACCGCGGTGACAGTCGTGGGAAGTGCCGGTTCTGAGGAGGAGTACAGGATTCTTTGCACCGTCCTGTCCCTCGACACTCCTTCGATTCCACCATAGTGATCGGCATGGAGGTGGGTCAGCACGAGCAGTTCCACGGTGTCGACCGCCAGCCGGTCCAGACAAGCGTCGACGTCGTCCGGTTCGGGACCCGTATCGATGAGGATCACGCTACGTTCGCCGGTCCGGACAGCGAAGGCATCGCCCTGCCCGACGTCGCAGGCAGCAATGTGCCAGGTTCCATTGTCTGGTCGGCCCGGGGGCCACAGGGTGACGGCTGCAAGGCCCGCCACACAACCTACCGCGAGCCACAGCAGGGCACGGATCCCGCCGTGACCGGAATGGGCTTCGTTCCGGTTGAACCCGGGTAAAGGGTTCACCTTCGTCGACCTGCCTGGGCCGGGAGTAGCAGTCCGGCGCCGGGGGCTGAAAGTCACCGCCAGCACGATTGCCGCCGAGAGCATTCCGGTGAGAATCACTCCCACCGGACCGCCTACCCACGGCAGGGTCGCCCCGGGCGCCGAGGCGAAAAAGGTTGCAACTGCGCCTACCCACGCTGTACCCCAACCGGCCACCAGGACCAGGGGTACCGCCAGCGGTTCCGCGACGGCGATCAACCCGACAGCCGCCATACCCACGATGGTGACGAACGGTACCACCGGGCTGGCTGCGAGGTTCGCCGGAATCGAGTACAGCGGGAGAGTTGGCTGCAACAGCGTCAGGATCGGCGCGCAGAACAGTTGCGCCGCAATCGGAACAGCAACGAGCTGGGCGACCAGCAGCGGCATGAAACGGCTCAGCCTCGATGCCAGTACCGGACCGAACAGGATCAGTCCGGCAGCGGCGGCAACGGACAGCATGAACGCGAAGGAGGCGTGCAGCCAGGGATCGATGGTGAGGAGGACCACCACGGTGAGCAGCAAAAGTGCCAGCGGCACTTTCCCTCGCCCGGATAGCACCGCTGCAACTCCGATGCCGCCCATCAGCGCTGCGCGCAACACACTTGGCTCGGGTCGAACCAGGATGACGAAACCAATCAGTGCAAGGATGCCCAGGACCGCCGAGGGGAGTCGCGGCAGTCGCAGAGCGCGGGCACCGAGGAAAACGAAGGCCAACAGGTAGCTGCAGTTGGCACCGCTGACCGCTGTCAGGTGGGTCATCCCGGTGGTTTGCATATCTGCTGTCAGACTTTCGTCCAGTGTGCTCCGGTCGCCGATGACCATGCCTGGCAGCAGCCCGCCCTCCCCCGTCAGCCGGGAAGAAAGCTTCGAAAAGTCAGTTCTTAATTCGGCTGGAACGGTAGTCCAGCCGGCAGGCGAGGTCACCTGCGGGCTGGTCGCGGCGATGAGCAGTGCGGCTGCCCGGTCGCCGGGTTTGGTGGGTAGCAGGCGCCCGGCCGTGCGCACCGAGTCAGACGCG
>NZ_ASZW01000066.1:0-924 GCF_000468215.1 Arthrobacter sp. CAL618
CCCGCCGTGAACCTGACCCCGTCAAGCGTTCCAGCCGTCAACGTCCCTTCCACCATAAACCGGGAGGATCCGGTAAACCGGTCGGGGCTGATCATCACTGCATCCGACGTCGCGTGCACAACAGCGGTGATCGCGGACTGCTCCTGGACCGCAGTTGATACCGGGCCGGAGGTCCGTGCGGCAAGGCTGGCTGAGGCGGGCGCGCAGACCAGGGTAGCGATGGCCAGCGGCACCACACAGGGTACCGCCACCCGCCTGACTCTGCCCGAGGCAAGGCAGCCGATCACACTGCAAAGGGCCAGCGTCGCCAACACCACGGCGCCGAGCAGGGCGGAGGAGGCGTCCAGCCGGGTCACCCCTGCTGCCGTGATCCACGCCACCGCGGCGGCAGGCAACAACCGTAAGTCCCGGTGACGGGGTTCGATAGCGCCTGTTCGGGTGTCCCTACCCCGCTTCTCCCGCAGAAACCTCTTCCGCCAGCTCGTCAGCGGGCCGATCGGTGTGCTTCGACTGCGCGCCGCCGTCAGGGTCGCTACCGCACGGCCCGCTATAGTGCCGCTCCCAGGGACGCTTGCCACAGGGTCGGTCGCAGCAGCACCGCACACCACCGGTGCGTCGCCTGTCTGGGCGCCCCTTCGGGCGTCCGCCCCCTCCGTCGCGGCCCGGACATACCTCGTCCAGTTGTGCCGTGGTCTCATGACCTAGACACTGACCAGTGGGAGAAGTGCAGCGAGCATGGCCTCACCGATGCCTGGCACTGCGTCGAGATCTTCGGGCCGGGTGAACGCCCCGTGTGCGGCACGCCATTGGACGATCCGCTCTGCCAGCACCGGGCCAATCCTCGGAAGTGTCTCCAGTTCGTCGACTCCAGCCGTGTTGATGTTCACCGGGGCCGCCGGGCCAGTGGAACCCAGAGGATTCGCG
>NZ_ASZW01000067.1:0-697 GCF_000468215.1 Arthrobacter sp. CAL618
CTCTTTGCTATTAGCCCGACTGCTCAGGCGTTGGGGCGCTTACCGTGGTTAGCGCCGCCCTTCTTGCGGTCGCGCTTCTTGCGTGCTCGCTTGCTCATGGCTGCCTCCTTGCTTCTAAAGTATTTGGACTACCATCCAGTCTCCCACACTTCGTCGTCTCAGCCGTCAACCGGGGATCGTCGTTGGCAGGGTCCAGCGGTCCTAGGATGGTAGGACAGTCGAACCGAAGGAGCACCACGTGACCCGCGCCGTATACGTTGACTCATTTTCCACCGAGGACCCATTGGATGGTCTGGTGATTGGCGAGCTGACAGCCAGCGATCCGCCCGAGGGGTACCGCCGGGTCACGGTCAGGGTCTCTGCGTTGAACCACCACGACCTGTGGTCGCTCCGCGGTGTGGGCCTGAGCGCCGACAAACTTCCGATGGTCCTCGGGTGTGATGCGGCGGGAGTTGACGACGACGGCAACGAGGTGCTGGTTCACGGGGTGATTTCCTCACCCGGTTGGGAGGGGGATGAGACCCTTGACCCGCGGCGTTCGCTTCTCTCCGAGAAGCTGCCCGGCGCGATGGCCGACGTCGTTTGGGTCCCGGAACGCAACCTGATTCCCAAGCCTCCCGAGCTGAGCTTTGAGGAGGCCGCCTGCCTGCCCACCTCATGGCTGACCGCCTATCGGATGCTGTTCACCGTCTCACCC
>NZ_ASZW01000068.1:0-1689 GCF_000468215.1 Arthrobacter sp. CAL618
CCATCCTGGTGCAGGGGGCGGGGGGAGGGGTTTCCACCTCTGTCATCTCGTTGGCCAGCGCGGCAGGTTTCCGGGTCTGGGTGACCAGCCGGAGTAAGGCCAAGCAGCAGCGCGCGCTGGAACTGGGCGCTGCCGCAGTGTTCGACGACGGCGCGCGCCTGCCTGAGCGGGTTGACGTTGTCTTCGATTCAGTCGGCGAGGCCACCTGGTCCCACTCACTGAAATCGTTGAAGCCCGGCGGTGCGGTGGTAACTTGTGGTGCCACGAGCGGCGCCGCGCCAGGGGCCGACCTCAACCGGGTGTTCTTTCTCCAGCTGAAGGTCCTGGGGTCCACCATGGGGACCCGTGAAGAACTGATCAGGCTCACCCGCTTCCTGGTTGCCACGGGGGTGCGCCCTGAAATCGACGAGGTGTTTCCCCTCGAGCAGGCCGAGAAGGGCTTCAGGAAAATGCTTGAGGGCGAGGTATTCGGGAAGATCGTCTTCACTCACTAGGTCCCAGTACCTGGACACCCGCAGGAGGCCAAAACCATGGACACCTATGATCTGCAGCGTTTTGTGTCCGCCCAGGATGCCGGCGGGGCCTACGATGCCGCACTGAAGGAACTTGCGGACGGCCGAAAAGAATCCCACTGGATGTGGTTCGTCTTCCCGCAGATTGCCGGGTTGGGTCGCAGCGCCACCGCGAGGCGGTACGCCATTTCGTCGCCCGAGGAGGCGAGGGAGTATCTCAGACATCCGGTCCTGGGGCCACGGCTGCTGAACGTCACCGGAATTCTCAGGACCCTGCAGCCCGGGAGTGCGGAGCAGATCTTCGGCACAGTAGACGCGCAGAAGCTCCGCTCTTCGATGACCCTGTTCAGCCTGGCAGACCCCGACGGCGGACTATTCCGTGACGCTCTGGACCAGTATTTCGGTGGCGAACCCGATTCCGCGACGGACCGGGAGTGGGCGCGGCGGAGTCACGGAACGTAGGGCCCCATCAGGAAGTGGCCCTACTCCGGTGCGGGCACGTCGAGCCACTGAAACCAGCCACGATGGAGAACCAGCCAGGCCATCAGACCGTAGCCAGCCTGACCAGGCCCGCCACCATTCGCCGCGAGATCGCTCCGCCACTGCTCATGGGCTTGCAGGGGAGTGAACGTGTCCACGTAGACATGTTTCCGACGCGTGGTGACATCGGCGAAGGCCGCCGAAAGGTCAGCCAGTCTCCGGTTACGCTCGGCATCCAGACCGGGGGGAGGCCCCACCACCAGTACCTTGACGCTCATCTGCGCGGCACCGTCGAGGATGTTGGCGAGGTTGAGCCGGCTGCGCGCCGTTGACAGATCCAGATCGAGGTCCCGATCGGAGAGGCCAATGACGAGCCTGTTCTCGAATCCGTCATCGAAACGGCGTCCGGTTTCCTGCAGCCACCGGTTCGCGAGTGCCTCAGTGCCCTCCTGCGGGGCGGCGAGGGTGAACGCCTGCAGGGAGACGCCGTCGGGGGCTGTCCGGGCGAGGACGCGGCCAAACCAGCCAAGGGCTCGAGGATCGCCCAGGCCTGCGAGCAGTTCGTCACCTACGGCTGCGAGCCGGATTCTGCGTTGTTCCACTGGTTGGTTACCTTTGTCCGCTCATCGTTTTATCACTTGGTTGCGCCACTGCGATCCGGGTTTCGAACCGAGCTCAAAAAAACTGTTGGGTGGGG
>NZ_ASZW01000068.1:1699-4126 GCF_000468215.1 Arthrobacter sp. CAL618
ACCCAACATCATACGTAACTACCTATGGGCCGGTTGTTATTGCCGTTCGAATGCCTTCTTCACCAGGATCTCCTGCTCCACTGCGTGGCGTTTGGCCGAGCCGGTGGCAGTCGAAGCCGAGGCTGGACGCGACGCCAGGTGCAATGGCCGGTCAAGGTGTTCCGGCAGGTTCAGACCGATGAACGGCCACGGTCCCTGATTCGCCGGTTCGTCCTGAGCCCATACCAGGTCGGCATTGGGGTACTTGCCGACGGCCGCCTTGATGTCCTCGACCGGGAGGGGTGCGAGCTGTTCCACCCTGATAATCGCGCTCTTCTGGTCTTCGGTCTTCTGGCGCGATGCCAGCAGATCGTAGTACAGGCGACCGGAGACCAGGATGACGTGGTCGACGTCCTTGGCATTGGGTTCCTGCTTGTCCGGGATGACCGGGAGGAAGGTGCCGTTGGTGAAGTCCTCGACAGAGCTGGCCGCCGCCTTCAACCGGAGCAATTGCTTTGGCGTGAAGATGATCAGCGGTTTCCGCGGCCGGGTGTAGGCCTGGCGCCGCAGCAGGTGGAAGTGGGATGCCGCGGACGTGGGGTTGGCCACGACCATGTTGTCTTCGGCGCACATCTGCAGGAAGCGCTCAATGCGGGCCGACGAGTGGTCGGGCCCCTGCCCTTCATAACCGTGCGGCAGCATTAGCACCAGTGAGGAGCGTTGACCCCACTTCTGTTCTGCCGAACTGATGAACTCGTCAATGATGGTCTGGGCGCCGTTGACGAAGTCGCCGAACTGGGCCTCCCAGAGCACCAGGGCATCAGGGCGTTCCACCGAGTAGCCGTACTCGAACCCCATGGCAGCATATTCCGACAATAGCGAGTCGTAGATCCAGAACTTCGCCTGGGCGTCGCTGAGGTCGTCGAGCGGCAACCATTCCTCGCCGGTCGCCCGGTCGTGGAAGACCGCGTGGCGCTGCACGAAGGTTCCACGGCGTGAGTCCTGGCCTGCCAGCCGGACTGGGACACCTTCCATGAGGAGCGAGCCGAACGCTGCCAGTTCGCCGAAGCCCCAGTCGATGCCGCCCTCGCGGGACATCTGCTCGCGCTTGTCGAGCAGCGCCTTCAGCTTCGGGTGAACGGTGAAGTTCTCGGGGACTGCGGTGTGAACCTTGCCGATGTGGGCGAGGGTTTCCGGGGTGATCGCTGTGCTGGCAGGTACGCCGACCCCCGTGTCGGACTGCTGCGACAGGGGGCGTTCGATGTCCGATACTGCTGCGGCGTCCTTGGTGACGATCGGGATAGGGGAGGTCTGGGCAGCATGCGTTTCAGCGAAGACCCGCTCCAGGCGCTCCTGGTAATCCCGCAGTGCCTGCTCCGCCTCGTCCTGGCTGATATCGCCGCGACCGATCAGCGCCTCGGTGTACAGCTTGCGCACCGAACGCTTCGCTTCGATGAGGTTGTACATCATGGGCTGGGTCATCGACGGATCGTCGCCCTCATTGTGACCACGACGGCGGTAGCACACCATGTCGATCACAACGTCCTTGTTGAACTTCTGCCGGAACTGGTAAGCAAGCTGGCCTACCCGAACCACTGCCTCAGGGTCGTCTCCGTTGACGTGGAAGATCGGGGCCTGGACCATCTTCGCGACGTCGGTGGAGTACACCGAGGACCGTGACGAAGTGGGGGAGGTGGTGAAACCAACCTGGTTGTTCACGATGATGTGGATGGTGCCGCCGGTGCGGTAGCCACGAAGCTGTGACAGGTTCAGGGTCTCGGCAACAACACCCTGGCCCGCGAAAGCCGCGTCGCCGTGGATCTGGATCGGGAGGACCGGGAACGCATCGCCCAAGTCGAGGCGGTCCTGCTTTGCCCGGACAATCCCCTCCAGCACGGAATCGACTGCCTCAAGGTGGGACGGGTTCGCGGCCAGATAGATCTTGGTCTCATTGCCGCTGTCCGAGGTGAAGGTGCCCTCTGTGCCGAGGTGGTACTTCACATCGCCCGATCCCTGCACCGAGCGGGGATCCTGGGTGCCTTCGAATTCGCGGAAGACCTGACCGTAGGTTTTTCCGGCAATGTTCGTCAGCACGTTCAACCGGCCGCGGTGGGCCATACCGATCGCTACCTCGTCGAGGCCGTCGTCGGCTGCGTTGGAGATGATCGAATCGAGCAGCGGAATCAGCGACTCGCCGCCCTCAAGGGAGAAACGCTTCTGGCCGACGAACTTGGTCTGGAGGAAGGTTTCGAACGCTTCAGCAGCGTTGAGCTGGTGCAGCACCCGCATCTGTTCTTCGCGGCTCGGCTTGGAGTATGAGTGCTCCAGCTCATCCTGGAACCATTGACGCTCCTCGGGATCCTGGATGTGCATGTACTCGATGCCGGTCGTGCGGCAGTAGGCGTCACGCAGCACACCGAGGATGGTGCGGAACTTGAGCATCGGCTT
>NZ_ASZW01000068.1:4135-19512 GCF_000468215.1 Arthrobacter sp. CAL618
CCCGCCGGTGGGCCATTCACGGTCCAGATCCCACAGGGTCAACCCGTGGGTCCGTACATCGAGGTCGGCGTGCTTGCGCTGCACGTACTCCAGCGGGTTGGTGTCGGCCATCAGATGGCCGCGCACCCGGTACGCGTGGATCAGCTGCTGGATGCGGGCAACCTTGTTGATCTCATCCATCGGATCAACCTGGATGTCGGCGCTCCACCGCACCGGCTCGTAGGGAATCCGCAGGGCTTCGAAGATTTCGTCGTAGAAGTTCTGCTCGCCGAGCAGCAACTGGTGAATGATCCGCAGGAACTCGCCGCTGCCGGCACCCTGGATAACACGGTGGTCGTAGGTTGAGGTCAGGGTGATGGTTTTGCTGATCGCGTGCTGAGCGAGTGTCTTTTCGCTGGAGCCCTGGAACTCGGCGGGGTATTCGAGGGCGCCGGCACCGATGATGCAGGCTTGGCCCTTGGAGAGGCGCGGCACCGAGTGAACGGTACCGATCCCGCCCGGGTTGGTCAGCGAAACCGTTGTCCCTGCGTAGTCGTCGGCGCCGAGCTTTCCACCGCGGGCCTTCTTGACCAGCTCCTCGTAGGCGTGCCAGAAGTCCGAGAAGTTCATTGTCTCGGCCTTTTTGATGTTGGGCACCACCAGCAGGCGGGTCCCGTCAGGCTTCGGCATGTCGATGGCCAGGCCGAAGTTTACGTGCGCTGGCTGCACCGCTGCGGGCTTGCCGTCGACGACGTCGTAGTACACGTTCTGGGACGGGAACTGGGCCAGCGCCCGGATGATGGCGTACCCGATGATGTGGGTGAACGACACCTTGCCGCCGCGGGCCCGGGCCAGGTGGTTGTTGATGACCACCCGGTTGTCGATCAGGAGCTTGGCCGGAATGGCACGAACACTCGTGGCGGTGGGAACGGTCAGGCTGGCGTCCATATTTGTGGCAATGGCCTTGGCCGGGCCGCGCAGCACCTTGACGGTGTCCTCGTCCATGTCGGTGGTCCGGTCCGACTTGGGCAGCTGGGCAGGAATTGGCGTCGTCGAGGGCTTCTCGGCCTTGGCGTTGTCTGACTGCCTGGACACGGGCTTTTCGGCTCTTTCCTGGGCTGCCTTTTCGATCGCCCGATCAGCGTTGTCTTCGGCTCTGACCTCGGCCTTGGAATGGGTCTCTTTGGGAACCGGCGGCTTTGCCGATTCCTCGAAGCTGGCCGGAGACTCGCCCGACGCCTTGGGGGAGTTGGATTCGGCGTTTACCACGGGCAACTCGCGGGTGGCGGGGTTGTGGCCCAGATCGCCAGTGCTGTTATCGATACTGCTGTTATCGACACTGCTGGTGCTGGCTGTCGCGGCGCGGGGGGCGGTGTGGCGGCCGTTCTCGGACTTTGAGTCGTCGGCCGCGAAGGAATCGAACAGGGTCCACCATTTCTTGTCCACCGAGTTCCGGTCCTGCTGGAACTTTTCGTATAACTCGTCGACAAGCCACTCGTTTCCGCCGAATTCTTCAGGTAAACGGTGGTTGGGTTGTTCTGGCACTAGTAATACGCCTCTTCCGTAAGTTGCCCTGAGCCCGGTTCAGTCGCCTGCAGCGTGTTTTAAAGCGAGATAAAACTGTATACAGACCCGCAGTCAGTCTAATGACAGTCCGAGGTAACAAGCCAATCCCTCGAATGCTCGAAGTGTCTGGTGCAGCACATAGACTTTTTGCTGATGCCGATCCAGGAGTAACCCTCATGCGTTTTATCAATCAGCCAGCCACCGACCTCACCTATTCGGACGTTTTTCTGGTCCCCTCCGCTTCCGAAGTGATCTCCCGGTTTGATGTTGACCTGGCGAGCGACGATTCGACCGGAACCACCATTCCCCTGGTGGTGGCCAACATGACGGCTGTCACCGGGCGACGGATGGTGGAAACGGTGGCGCGTCGAGGAGGGCTCGCGGTATTGCCGCAGGACATCCCTTCGGCGGTCATCGCCGAGGTTACCCAGTGGGTGAAGAGCCGGGACGCCGTTTACGAGACTCCGTTGCGCCTGAAGCCGGAGCACACGGTGATCGATGCGCTGCACCTGATGAACAAGCGCTCCCACGGGGCAGTGATGGTCGTGGACGAGCAAAATCGTTGCGTAGGAATAGTCCGGGCATCCGACTGTGAAGGGGTCGACCGTTTTGCTTCACTGGAGTCGGTGATGCGCACCAGCTTCATCAAGTTCGAGTCCTCCCGGTTCGAGGGCGACACCGCGGCGGGACTGCAACTCGCCTTCGAGGAACTCGACGCGGCGAGCACCAATCTTGCACCCGTCTCCCGTGACGGTGAATTGCTCGGCGTCCTGACCCGCACCGGTGCGCTCAGGTCGACAATCTATCGGCCGGCGCTCGACGCGAACGGCTCCCTCCGCGTCGCAGCAGCGGTGGGCATCAACGGCGACGTCGAGGCGAAGGCTGCTGAACTTCTCGACGCCGGCGTGGACGTGCTGGTGGTGGACACCGCCCACGGCCACCAGCGAAAGATGATTGACGCTTTGCGAGCTGTCAGAGGTGTCGTCAACGGCCTCGCGCGGCCAGTGCCCATCGTCGCGGGAAACGTGGTGAGCGCCGATGGGGTGCGTGACCTGGTGGAGGCCGGCGCCAACATCGTCAAGGTGGGAGTCGGCCCAGGTGCCATGTGCACCACCCGAATGATGACCGCGGTGGGACGCCCCCAGTTCTCTGCGGTCCACGAATGCTCCGAGGCGGCGCGCGAGCTCGGCGCGCAGGTCTGGGCCGACGGCGGTGTGAGGTATCCACGCGACGTTGCCCTGGCGCTCGCTGCGGGCGCCAGCCAGGTGATGATTGGCTCCTGGTTTGCTGGCACCTATGAGAGCCCTGGTGACCTGCAGACTGACAGCAGCGGCAGGCAATACAAGGAAAGCTTCGGCATGGCCTCCGCTCGTGCGGTCCAGAACCGGACCCAGCGCGACGACGTTTTCGCGCGAGCCAGGAAGGGCCTCTTCGAGGAGGGTATCTCCACTTCGAAAATGTACCTGGACCCGGCCCGGCCCGGGGTTGAGGATCTTCTGGACCTGATCACGGCGGGGCTACGCAGCTCGATGACGTACGCGGGGGCACGTAGCCTGGCTGAATTCAGGGAGAACGCGGTGGTCGGGGTGCAGTCGGCCGCAGGTTACGAAGAGGGCCGGCCCCTGCCGCAGAGCTGGTAGAAACAGAACTAGCGCGGGCCGGTCCCTGATGTAAACTGAAGCTCTTATGGACAGTTCCTCTAGGGGCCGGCCCTCGATGCGTTCGCGGCATTTTTCCGCAAAACGGTCGACTTGCGCCGGCAGACCCCGCATTAATGCCCATCGCCAACTCCAGGCAGTATTGAGCCCCATCGAACCAGATCCCAACGGACCAAGCGTTTCCGGTGCCAGCTCAGCGGAGTCTTTATCGGAGCCTTCTAGACCGGTTGAGCCCGGGTCTTTTCGATGCCACCAGGATGATTTACCCCATCAGTTCCGGCTGGCGGTGAGTGCACCGTGGAAATCTATTTCCTGATAGCGGGCCTGCTGCTGATCCTTGGTACTGGTTTTTTCGTCGCGGTCGAGTTCTCGCTCGTGGCGCTGGATCAGACCTACGTTCAACGGGCCGTTGACAATGGCGACAAGGGGGCTGTGCCCCTCCTCAAATGTCTGAAGTCGCTCTCCACCCAGCTCTCCAGCTGCCAGTTGGGAATTACCCTCACCACGCTGCTGACCGGTTACGTCATGGAACCGTCCGTCGGCCGCCTGATCCAGGGCCCGCTGAGCGCCATCGGTATCCCCGCCGCGATCCTCGGCACGGTCTCGCTGGTGATCGCGATGACACTCGCCACCCTGCTTTCAATGCTGATCGGCGAGCTGGTTCCGAAAAACCTGGCGATCGCCCTTCCGTTCAAGATCGGCAAGCTGCTGGCGCGGCCCCAGCTGATCTTCACCGGGGTGTTCAAACCGGCGATTGTGGTGCTGAACGGTTTTTCCAACCGTGTCCTGAACCTCTTTGGACTGGAAGCGAAAGAGGAAATCTCCGGCGCCCGCACCCCCTCGGAACTCTCCTCCCTGGTCCGCCGGTCGGCTGAGATGGGCACCCTCGACGCTGGCACCGCCAACTTCCTGGCCCGGACGTTCAGCTTCTCCGAACGGACCGCCGCCGACGTCATGACCCCGCGGATCCGGATGGAAACGATCGATTCGGATCAAACCGTGGCCGACGTCGTCGACCTGGCCCGTCGGACCGGCTTTTCCCGGTTCCCGCTGATAGCTGACTCACCCGACGACATTCGCGGCGTGGTCCACGTCAAGAAGGCAGTGGCGGTTCCCCGCAGCAAGCGTGCGGGGCTGCCAGCCGGGACCATCATGACCGAGGTACTACGAGTGCCCGAGACGGTACACCTGGATTCCCTCCTGGCAGAGCTGCGTGAAGCGAATCTTCAGCTGGCGGTGGTGCTCGACGAGTACGGCGGCACTGCCGGCGTCGTCACCCTCGAGGATTTGGTCGAGGAGATTGTCGGCGAGGTCTCGGACGAACACGACAAGCTGAAACCTGGGGTGCTGCAGAGCGCTTCGGGTAACTGGTTTTTTCCGGGCCTGATGCGTCCGGACGAGGTCACCGAGCAGATTCCGCACCTCTCGGTACCCGACGAGGCTGGTTATGAAACCGTCGCCGGGTACATCATGGCCCAGCTGGGGCGGATTGCTGCCCCAGGTGACCGGGTCGATGTCCCCGAGGGGATCCTTGAGGTGGAACGTATGGATGGTCGTCGAATCGACCGGGTCAGCTTCATCCCGCTGCCCCCTGAAGATGAAACTGGCGGAGTATCAAACGCCGCAATGGAAGGTCAGCGATGAGCGACTGGGCCGGAATCGTATGGCTGATTGTCCTGTTGATCGGAAACGCCTTCTTCGTTGGCGCCGAATTCGCTGTCATGTCGGCGCGCCGCAGCCAGATTGAACCTCTGGCCGACCAGGGATCCAAGCGTGCCAAAACTACGCTCTGGGCGATGGAGCACGTCTCGTTGATGCTCGCCTGCGCGCAGCTGGGCATCACCGTGTGCTCGCTGCTGATCCTGCAGGTCGCCGAACCCGCGATCCATCACCTCCTGGTGGTTCCGTTTGAATCAGTGGGGATCCCTGCGGGACCCGCTGACATCATCGCTTTCGCCATCGCCTTGCTGATCGTGACCTTCCTGCACGTCACGTTCGGCGAAATGGTCCCGAAGAACATTTCGGTATCCGTCGCCGATAAGGCTGCGCTTCTGCTGGCACCACCGCTCGTGATGATTGCGCGGGTGGTGAATCCCATTATTGGGTCGCTGAACTGGCTGGCGAACCATATTCTTCGGGCTATGCGCGTTGAGCCGAAGGATGAGGTGACCTCTTCGTTCACCCTTGAGGAAGTGCAGTCGATCGTTCAGGAATCCACTCGCCACGGGCTCGTTGACGACGGCTCCGGTCTGATTTCCGGCGCCCTCGAGTTCTCGGGCCAGACTGCCGGGACGGTCATGGTGCCGCTGGATGAGCTGGTGAGCGTCAGGACGGACTCCACCCCAGCAGAGTTCGAGAAGACTGTGGGGCGAACCGGATTCTCGCGGTTCGTGTTGATGGATGAGAACGACGTCCTCACCGGGTACATGCACCTCAAGGACATCATGTCGATTTCCGAGGAGATGTACTCCAAACCGATTACTGAAAACAAGGTCCGCACCCTTGCGAACCTGAGAATGGATGATGAGATCGAGACGGCGTTGACCACCATGCAACGCACCGGGTCCCACCTGGCTCGGGTACTGGGTCCCGACGGAGCCACCCACGGAGTCCTTTTCCTCGAGGATGTTATTGAGCAGCTGATCGGAGAGATCCGGGATGCCACGCAAAATCAGGGACACCGGCGGACTGGCTCCAGTGTGGACGAGCTCGGCCTCGACCGCAGCATTAGCTAGGCACCCGGCCCCGACAGCGTATCCCTCGATATGCGAATGATTCGCGTTTGCGTTAGACTCAGGGTCAGGAGTTAATGATCCAAGTTTTAATCACGTAGATCGAGGGATACATGCAACGTCTTTTCACCTCAACCGGCCTCCTCGGAGTAGCAGCGATGGCGCTGGCCCTGACCGGCTGCGGTCAGGCAGACAGCGGCAATGCTGCAGCCGACACCTCCGAGGACGGGATCCAGGTGGTTGCCTCCACCAATGTCTACGGAGACATCGCGCAGACCATCGGTGGAGAGAACGTCTCGGTGAACTCGATTGTTGACAGCCTGGCGCAGGACCCGCACTCCTACGAGGCGACCGTTCAGGACAAGCTGGCGGTTTCCGAGGCCGACCTGCTGATCGAGAATGGTGGCGGGTACGACCCGTTCCTGCACCTGCTGGCCGACGAGGTGGAGATGGACCATGACTACCTGATTTCGGCAGTCAGCGAGTCCGGCTTCGAGGGCTTCGAGGAGGAGCACGAGGATGAGGGCGAGCACGCTGGTGAGGACGAACATGCCGGTGAGTCGGCAGAGGAACATGCCGGTGAGTCGGCAGAGGAACATGCCCACGGCTCGGCGAATGAGCACGTCTGGTATGACCTGAACACCATGCGGGCCGTGGCCGCTGCGATTGGCGAGAAGCTGACCGCGCTGGATCCCGACAACGCCGGGGTGTACAGCGCCAATGTTGAGGAGTTTGACGCGGGCATCACCGCCCTGATCGAGCGGCTCTCGGAACTGGGGGATGTCTCCGCAGGCCAAACTGTCGCAATCACCGAACCGGTCCCCGTCTACCTGCTCGAAGCGGCAGGGTTGGAGAACGTCACGCCGAATGGCTACAGCGAGGCGATTGAAGAGGGATCGGATGTCTCAATTGCCGTTCTGAACGAAATGATGAACCTCATGGAGGACGATTCGCTGGCGTTCCTTGCCTATAATGAGCAAACAGAAAGTCCCCAGACCCTGACCGTTCGTGACGCCGCTGACGAGGCCGGGGTGGAAATCGTCAACTTCACGGAGACAGTGCCTGAGGGGGAAGACTTCCTGAGTTGGATGACTTCCAATGTGGACGGTATCGAGAGCGTCCTCGCCCCCTGATCAACTGATGGTGGAAACGCCACGCCACCTACCTTTTCGCTGGAGATGAACCTACTGGCTTTGACCCAAGACCACCGCACGGCCGAGCGGCCGGAAACAGAACCTATGGTTCGGCTCCGATCGGCGTCGCTCTCCTTCGGCGACCGTGTCCTCTGGCAGAATCTTGACCTCGATATCGGCAAGGGCGAGTTTTTCGCTGTCCTCGGCCCCAACGGTTCAGGGAAAACCAGTCTCCTGAAGGTCCTCCTGGGCCTTCAGCAGCTTGACTCTGGCTCGGCGACCGTCAACGGCTCGGCGGTGCGTCGCGGCAGCCGCGACATTGGGTACATCCCCCAGCAGAAGTCCTTTCCGCCGGAAACCCCGCTGCGGGCCCGTGACCTGGTGGGCCTCGGCGTCGACGGTCACCGGTGGGGGCTCAGATGGAGGGGCCGGGACTACAGCGCCACGGTCGATGCACTGCTGGAAAAGGTGGGTGCCTCATCCTATGCCGACGCGCCCGTCGGGCGGCTTTCCGGGGGAGAGCAACAGCGGCTGCGCGCAGCCCAGGCCCTCGCGACCAATCCGCAGGTGCTTCTCTGCGATGAACCGCTGCTCTCCCTTGATCTCCACCACCAGCAGGCAGTGAGCGGATTGATCAACTCGCAGTGCCGGGTCAACGAGTCGGCAGTGGTTTTCGTGACGCATGAGATCAACCCGATCATCGACTACGTCGACCGGGTGCTTTATCTTGCCGAAGGCCAGTTCAGGGTCGGCGCACCGCACGAGGTAATGACCAGTGAAGTGTTGTCCGAGCTCTACAAAAGCAATGTCGAGGTCCTGCACAGCAAGGGCCGGATCATCGTCGTCGGGCTGCCCGATGACACCACCCACCATCACGCGGAAGGACACTGACAGTGGACCTGCAGGAGATCCTGACCGCAATCTTCAACTTCGACAACTACTCGGATCTGCTTCCTCTGGTGCAGAACTCGCTCTGGGCGGGCGCAGTGCTGGGGCTTCTCGGCGGGTTGATCGGCACGTTCGTGATGATGCGCGATCTCGCCTTCGCCGTCCACGGCATCGCCGAGCTGTCGTTTGCCGGCGCAGCGTTTGCCCTCCTCATCGGGGCGAATGTGATCTACGGATCCCTGGTGGGTTCAGTGCTCGCAGCGGTGGTCCTCGGCGTCATGGGGATCAGAGCGAGGGACCGGAACTCGATCATCGGTGTGATTATGCCCTTCGGTCTCGGCCTGGGCATCCTGTTCCTGGCGCTGTACGAAGGCCGCGCGGCCAACAAATTTGGCTTGCTGACTGGGCAGATTGTCTCGGTCGATGATGTCCAGCTGTCCCTGCTGGCGGGTTGCGCAGTGGCGGTGATGGTGGCGCTGCTCGCCATTTGGCGGCCGCTCACCTTTGCCAGCGCCGACGCCGACCTCGCCGAGGCTCGCGGCGTGCCGGTGCGGGGGCTCTCCATCATGTTCATGTTCCTGCTGGGCGTGTCGGTTGCGCTGTCCATTCAGGTGGTGGGAGCGCTGCTCGTCCTGGCCCTGCTCATCACCCCGGCAGCAGCGGCGCTGAAGGTGACGTCGTCGCCACGAATCGTGGTGTTGCTCAGCGTGATTTTTGCCTGTGTGTCAGTGGTCGGCGGGATCCTTCTGGCCCTGGGTGGCCGGATCCCCATCAGTCCCTACGTGACCACAATTTCTTTCGTGATCTACCTCGCCTGCCGGGGAATTAGCTGGCAGCGCGGAAGACGCACCGCGTCGACCACTTCAACACCAGCAGTGGTGCGCCCGGCCTAACCCGCAGCCCCGGCAGTGCAGGCCGGGCAGAGGCCGTAAATTTCAACGGTGTGGGCCACCTCGGTGTAGCCATACTCTTCAGCAATCCGTGCAGCCCATTTCTCAACAGCTGGCGCTTCGATCTCGACAGCGCGCCCGCAACTCCGGCAGAGCAGATGGTGATGGTGATGTGGGGCGTCGCACCGGCGATAGACGGCTTCGCCTTCGCCGTTGCGCAGCACGTCAACCAACCCGTCTTCGGACATCGACTGGAGAATCCGGTAGGTGGTGGCCAGTGACACCGCGTTGCCTGCCTCGTGCAGGCGCCGGTGAAGCTCCTGGGTGCTGACGAAATCGTCGAGCTTATCCAGCGCCGCGCTTACCGCCAGCCGCTGCTTGGTGACCCGTTGTTCCGGTCCCTTGCGTGCTGTCGGTTCTGCTGTTGGTGGCACTGACGGATCGCCTCCTGACGGCTCGGGTGTTACTGACTGTCGCGAATAAGGTTACCAGCGCTCAGCTGCCGGTCCTGTTGCTGCCGGGGTGGTCGGCGGTAGGCTGACGCGATGAAGCTCACCAAATTCACTCATGCCTGTGTCCGGTTGGAGAAGGACGGTGCCGTGCTCGTGATCGACCCGGGAACATTCTCGGAGGCCGAGACGGCACTGACGGGGGCACACGCGGTGCTGATCACCCATCAGCATGCCGACCACTTCGACGAGGAGAAGGTGGTGGCGGCGTTGCAACTGGACCAGTCACTGCTGATCTATGCACCAGCGAAGGTGGCCGGTATGTTGGCCGAGCGGCTCGACGCCGGTGGCCTGGACCGGGTACATACGGCCGAGCCCGAGCAGCGGTACAGTGTTGCAGGTTTTGAGGTGCAGACCTTCGGTGGTCAGCATGCGCTGATCCACCCGCATATTCCGATGGTGGCCAATATTGGGTACCTCATCGACGGTTCTCTCTACCACCCGGGCGATTCATTCATTGTCCCGCATGGCGTTGACGTATCGACGGTTCTGGTGCCGGTGCACGCGCCGTGGTCCAAGACAGCCGAAGTGATCGATTTCGTCACTTCAGTGCGGGCGGCCCGGGCGTTCCAGATCCACGATGCGCTCCTCAACGAAACCGGTCTGCAGCTGGTCGAAGGCCATCTGGCGCGGATCGGAGGCCTATATGGCACCGAGTTCCGTCATCTTGCCCCCGGTGAGAGCGTGACGATCTAGGGCAGCGTCGGGTTGAGAAGCCGCTGACTGAATGGCCCTGGCGAGATCGCGGGGACGGCTCCACATAGGCCAATGCCCCGTCGGAAGGTCAATGACGTCGAGGTGCTCGATGGTCGGGACTTCGGCGAACATGGGATGGCCCGCGCGGGCAAGCTCGAGCACCTGCGCGCTCGGGATCGAGCAGCACACCAGGGTGGTCCGGACCTTGCGGCGGGCATCATTCGTGAGATCGACGGGCTGACGAAGCACGGGGCCGGGTTCGGGGACGGCCCGGGCCCGGAAACGCTCGAGTACCTCTGCGCTCAGGCCCTCGAGACTCGCCTGCTGTGCGAGGACGTCGAGGGGCGGCAGCGGAAGTTCCTTCAACTCCCCGGGGAGGTCTGGGGCGAAGGCGGTTCCCGTCGCCACAGGGCCGGAGTCGACCCACACCACTCGATGAACCAACTCAGGGTGTCGGTCAAGGACGAGGCTGACGGGGGCGTTCGCCCCACTGTGAGCGACGAGAGTTGCGGGCTGATCCTCGGAAATCCCGAGTTGGGTGATGACATCCAGGACCGCTGCGGCCTGATCGTCGAGAGTCTTCGCCGCACGCTCGGGATCGTCCCCGTCAAGACCGGGCAGTGTCACCGCGATCGCACGAAAGTGGTCGGTGGTCAGGTGTTCAAGGACTTCATCCCACGCCCAGGCCCCCAGCCAGTGGCCGGCGATGAGAATGATGATCGGATTGCTTATAGTAGTTGACATGCCTCAACCCTCGCAGGCACCCAAGACAACGGTGTGTCACTATTTATGTCATGAATTTGTCGGATGCTGAACTGTGAAACGAGTCGAACGGCTCCATGCATTATCCGAGATGTTGCGCCGCAGCGGTGCGCGCGGCGTTTCCGCTGAGCGGTTGGCGAGAGAGTTTGAGGTATCCGTGCGCACCATCAAGAGAGACCTCGATGCGTTAGAGAACAGCGGTGCGCCGATATGGTCCCGCCCAGGTCCGGGCGGTGGCTACGGATTGGCTGTAGAAGGGTCCCTGCCGCCGGTCAGCCTGTCCCCAGCCCAGGCCGTGGCCCTCATGGCAGCCGTATCCGCTGCAGCCGATGCCCCCTACGCCGATCTGGCGGCAGCAGGTATCCAGAAGATTATGGACGTCCTCGATCCTAAAACCCGAGCCCGAGCCGACGAACTCGCTCACCGCGTCTGGGTCAACGCGCTTCCCTCCTCTTCGCGCGCAACCAAGTCGGCGCTGGAGGAGGCGATGGCCGAGCAGCGGGTACTCCGCATTTCCTACACATCGGGAGACGAGACCACGACCACCCGCGACGTTGAGCCAGTGCTGTTCGCCGCCACGAACGGCCAGTGGTACCTGGTGGGGTGGTGCCGACTGCGCAACGCAATGCGATGGTTCACCGTGTCTCGCATCGAACGAGCCAGTGTAACCAGGACGGCTTGCGTCGGCCATAGCATCCACGAGGTCGGAGAACCCCCAGCGAACGCCAGACCGGTGCTTGCTCGGAGAGGGTGAGTCACTCAATCAGCCGCTCCGGTCAGTACATCCAACGCAGTGACGGATTCAAACCGCGTGATGAGCTAGTTCCGCGGTGAGACGGTCACCGTGGAGACCTCTTCCAACCGGGGTGAGAGGTGGTCGCCGTCGACCACCACCCCGCGCTCCCACCAGAACCGCAGACCAGCTGGGCCGTCTTCGAGGCCGGCCAGGTTGTTGTCGAACCAGGGGCCTTTCAGCCCGGACCAGCGGAAGGGCGGACTCGGCACCTTCGCCGACCGGGCCACCAGTGCCCCCACCGGGCTTGCGACGCCGTAGGACAGGATGGCGGTAGCAAAACGCATGGCGCGGGGGAGCGGGTTGCGGATCGGCGAACAGACCGCCTGGATGATCCGGCTCCCGGAGGTGCGCTCCACCTCGGAGACATACGAGAAGTGCACGTCCCCCGACAGGAAGGTGACGGTTTCGGGTGCCTTGCCGCGTTTCCCATCTGCCACCTCAACCGCCATCGTCGCCACCTGTCGGAAGCTTCGCTGGAACGCACCCCAGTGCTCCAGATCCACAGTGCGCCGCATCTTTTCGCCGATCTTCGCCCCAAACCTGCCCCAGGCGCCGTCGGCGAGTGCCTCGTTCCAGGCTTCGATGTGGTGCAAACCCGCAGGGAGCAGGAACGGCAGCGAGGTGGCGATCAGCAGATGCCGGAAGCCGCCCTGCATTTGTCCATCCAGCCACTTCATTTCCCGGTCGTCGAGGATTGACCGCTGGGCGGGGTCGAGTACCCGGCCCGCACGGGAGTCCAGGACCACCAGTCGGACGTCACCAATTTCCCTGGCAAAGCTCCACCGGTAGGTGGACGGCTCCTGATTGGCCCGGTCAGCGAACTGGTCCAGCACGTTGCTGATGTCCAGTTCCGTCTCGCCGTCGTGCGAGCTGATCAACTGCCAGATCTCGTCCTGGTCCCGGTGCTCGGGTGAAAGATTGCCCAGGTGCTGGTGCACCCAGTAGGAAGCCAGCCCCGAGACGATCCGGCCCTGCCACCAGGAGGTAGCCTCCATCGCGTGCTTCCAGGCCAGGGAGGTGTTCCAGTCGTCCCGAATGTCGTGGTCGTCGAAAATCATTGCGCTGGGCAGGGTGGACAGGAGCCAGCGGTTGGCGTCGTCGGACCACGCCAGGTTGTACAGGTGGGCGTACTCCTCATAGTCCTTGAGCTCCTCCCCGGGCTCCTCGTCAATGTCCCGGCGCGCCCTAATGAACTCCTGCATCGCGTCACTCGTCACATCCGCGTACACCTGGTCGCCCAGGAACACCACCAGATCGGGCCAGGCGACGTCGTCCACTCCCGCGGCCATCTGCAGGGCGTAGGCACGCATCGAATCGACACCGTGTTTACTGTTTCCCGCTTCGTTGTGGGGGACACTGGTCCGGCACGAACCGAACGCCATTTTGATGGGCTTGTCAGGGGTCAGCGTCGCAATCATTGACGGCGGGTACGCTGACCCTTCCACGGGCCACACCTGCTCCCCATCAATCGACACCGTGTAGGCGGTGACGCTTCCCGGTTCCAGACCGTTAGCCTCCACCAGGGCGTAGTGGTGGCCATGCACACCGAACGTCCGGGCAGTCCAGGACTGGTCACCGGCCGTCACCGTGACCCGTGCAGTCTGGCGGGTTTCCACCCAGATGCTGGCCGAGGTCAGATCGACGTAGCGCATCATGGGGCCAAGTACCAGGGAATCAGTCATTATTCAGTTCTACCCGGTTCCCGAGACCGCCGCTATCTGGCAGGATCACCGGGCCAACTCCCGGTGACAAAGAAGCGCTCCAGCACTGCCAGGTAGGGGGCTGGATCCAGGTCCCGCGCTGCCAGCCAGGCGTCGTCGTCGTAGGACCCGGTGTATCTGGTGCCGGCGTCGCACATCAGCGAGACAATACTGCCGCGGCGACCCTGGCCGACCATGTCCGCGATCAGCCCCCAGACTCCCCACAGGTTGGTGCCGGTTGACGGGCCCGCATGCAGTCCGGTGAGCTGGCGTAGGTGGCGCATCGCCGCGACCGACGCGGCGTCGGGGACCTGAATCATGTGGTCAATGACGCCGGGTACAAAACTTGGTTCCAGCCGCGGCCGTCCGATGCCCTCAATCCGGGAAGGACTCCCCGCCGCCGCGGTGCCGGGGGTACGCCAGGCCGGATAAAAAGCCGAGTTCTCCGGGTCGACCACGGCCAGCCGGGTGTGGTGGCGCTGGTACCTGATGTAACGCCCGATGGTGGCGCTGGTGCCGCCCGTCCCGGCGCCCACCACGATCCAGTCGGGAACCGGATGCTGCTCCAGGGCCAGCTGCCCGAAAATCGACTCGGCGATGTTGTTGTTGCCACGCCAGTCCGTTGCCCGCTCAGCGTAAGTGAATTGATCCATGTAGTGGCCGCCAGTCGTGGCGGCAAGGCCTGCTGCGGCGGCGTAAACCTCGGAGGCGTGGTCAACGAAGTGGCAGGCGCCGCCATACTGTTCGATCTGGTCGATCTTTTCCTTGCTCGTGGTGCGGGTCATCACAGCGATGAACGGCAGGTCCAGAAGCTGCGCGAAGTACGCTTCGGAAACCGCCGTCGACCCGCTGGACGCCTCAACGACCGTCGTATGCTCGTTGATCCAGCCGTTGACCAGTCCGAACAGGAAGAGCGACCGAGCCAATCGGTGTTTGAGGCTGCCTGTCCGGTGGGTCGACTCGTCCTTCAGGAACAGGTCGACTCCCCAGTGTTCAGGCAGGGGGACCGCGTAGAGATGAGTGTCGGCTGACCGGTTGTTTTCAGCCTCGATCCGGCGGATGGCCTCAGCAGCCCAGGACCGGTTGGAGAGGGGGCTCGGGATGTTCACTGGTTCAGCCTACCGGGCCGCCCAACGGAGGGGCGGAAAGTCGTTGGCGGCGAGATTGGAGTACCGGCCCGGGCTGTGGTGGACTGGATTGCATCAGGTCCGGCAGTGTTGCCGGTCACATTAAAAGGAGATCTTGATGAAGACTCTGATGGACGTGCAGACCCTGCGGGACCGGATGACCTCCGGCCTGCAGACGGTTCTGCTGGATGTCCGCTGGGCGTTGGGCGATCCCCACGGCCACGGTCATTACCAATCAGCCCACATCCCCGGCGCCGTGTACGTTGACCTCGAAGCCACACTGAGCGGTGAACCGTCGGCGCGGGAGGGCAGGCACCCGCTGCCTGGCCTCGAGCAACTGCAGGAAGCCGCCCGGCAGTGGGGCATCAACGACGGCGACGTGGTGGTGGCCTATGACAATTCAGGTAATACCTCCGCCGCCCGGCTCTGGTGGTTGCTGCGGTGGGCGGGTCTCGACACGGTACAGCTGCTCGACGGCGGCCTCGCTGCCTGGGTCGACGCCGGGTACGAGACTGAAGGGGGCGAGGAACAGCACTGCCTCGGCGAGGTGGAGCTGGGCCTCGACGAAGAGGGCGGCAGTGGTGCAATGCCGGTCACCGACATCGATGGTGTGCAGGGCATCGCCGAGCACGGTGTGCTGCTGGACGCGCGTGCCGGAGAGCGTTTCCGCGGCGAGGTGGAACCACTCGACCCCAAAGCCGGCCACATTCCGGGTGCGGTGAGTGCGCCCACCAGCGAGAATCTTGCCCCCGACCAAAGGTTCAAGACACCCGCCGATCTGCGCCGGCGCTTCGAAGCCTTTGGCGTCAACGACGCCGTCGACGTCGCAGTGTACTGCGGATCGGGCATTACCGCCGCCCACCAGATCGCTGCCCTGGAAATCGCTGGCTACCCGGCGGCGCTTTATCCGGGGTCCTGGTCCCAATGGTCATCCCGCTCGG
>NZ_ASZW01000069.1:0-16710 GCF_000468215.1 Arthrobacter sp. CAL618
CCACTTTTCTGTGTCTAGCGTTTACTATCCGTGGTTACGGGTTGCAGCCGCCGTTGTCCTCGGTGTAACCATCGAGACGCTGGATGAAGGCTGCCATCGCGTCGCGGGCGACCGGCTGAAGGCGCTTGTACTCGCCGTCGTCGAAGCCCTGGGTGATGTTGTTCTCGGCCATCCAGGAGATCTCCCGGTGGAACTGATCGTTCACCGGAACGTCCGGGAACGGTGCAACCTGCGGTGCAACGTAATCCGCTGCGTCGGCGATGATGCAGTACTCACCAGCGAAGCGGTTCATGAACGCGGCCATCGCGTCACGGTTGACGGGAGCGAGCGGACGGAAGGTGCCATCGCTGTAGCCGGTCGACAGGCCGGTCTCGGCCATCCACGCCATCTCCTTGTAGAACTGGGTTCTAGGAGTGATGTCAGCGAATGGAGAGGTGGTGGGCTCCGCGAAAGCAGGCTCACCAGCCAGGCGGTAGAGGAACGCCGCCATGGCATCGCGGTTGATCGAGGCCAGCGGACGGTAGGTGCCATCCGGGTAGCCGGTGGTCAGCCCCTGGTCAGCCAGCCAGTTAATGGCCTCCTCATGCTCATTGCCCGCAACATCCGGGAACCGGAGCTGGTCAACCTGCATGTCGAGGATTTCATCCTTCAGGCCCGTTGCGTTGTGGTGGTGCAGGAACAACGCGCGGGCGTCGGTGACGCCTTCCTGACGGTTGACGCCAATCGTTGTACCCTCGGCGGCAATGAATACCGTGTCGGGGGTGACGCCTTCGAACCACAGCTCAGGCTCGGTGACGTTGAAGTCAATCCACTCGGTCTCGTCGACCGATCCCGCGGTGTTGCCATCCTCGTCCACATTGAACGGGCTGGCGGTGGAGACGCGGTACTGGATCGGAGCCGAAGCACTCAGGTCCAGGCCCAGGTCAGCAACCGGGACAGGCAGAGTGATGACGTTGGTGTCGAAGGTGTTCGTGTCCAGGCTGCCGTCGACGCCGTTGGCGAAGTACAGGCTGTCACCCTGGCCCAGCGAGCCATCGTCAAGCACCGGTGCCACCTCGAACAGGATCATGTCCAGGTCGTCGAGGCGCAGGGTGATGACCACCATGTCGGCTTCGGTGTCACCGTCAAGATCCAGTTCAACTGCAACCTGGCTATTGCCACCCAGCTGAGCCCAGTTCTGCCAGGTGCTGATACCGAGGTTCAGGTAACCCTCTTCTGCTTCGCCGCCGGCTGCGACAACTGCCGGAACCGTTGATGCGGCACCAACCGAGCGGAGGTCCAGGGAGTACAGGGACTCCAGCGGACGCTCGTCGGCCCGGGGGCTTTCAGCGCCAAGAACCAGCGGGGTCACGAGCGATGCATAGCGCGAATCCGATCCACCCTGCAGCAGGCCGCGGCCCTCAAGCACTACTGAGCTCTCAAGGGTTGAGGCGTTCTCGAACATGATCTGGGCGCCAGCCGAGATTTCCGATGTGGGCTTCGGTGCTGAGTAGACGGGAACACGCAGCGTGTTCACTTCACTCGCGAACTGCACGCGGCCCGACACATCGGCAAGGTACTGACGGGCGACGCCGAACTGAGTCTCCTCAGCAGCCGGGTCGATCGTCTTCGCCAGGGCGGCTGGATCATCAATGGTCAGCGTGACGTCGACAGTTGCCGTGCCGTTGGCTGGAACATCGAAGGCATTGGTGAGCGTTTCAGGCGCAAGCACCTGCGGCGTCACACTGATCTCGGCGCCTGGCATCGTTGACGCCTCAAGGTAGGAGGCGCTGTAGCGAATCACGTCGTCCGACTTGTTTTCCACGGTGATCTGCTTGGTCATGGTCATCGCTTCGCTGCCAAGCTCCAGAACGCCGAAGTTCACCGAGGTGAGCGATGGCTGTTCTGTCGAGTAGGCCAGGACCGGGGTGTCCAGTGCCAATACGGCGTCGACGCGTCCGGAACCTACGCGGTTCGGGGCGTACTCGACGCCATCGGCTGTCACCAGATCGGCGATGGCCGTATTCATGATCATGGACTTGATCTCATACGGGTTGAAGTTGGTCTCTGCGTACAGCAGTGCAGCGATGCCAGCCACGTGTGGGGCTGCCATTGAGGTGCCGCTCTTGACCGATGCGCCGGTTCCCGTGCCAACCTGGACCGAACCAGTTGAGACGCCGGGGGCTGCTACATCGGGCTTCACAACTCCGTTGGAGCCGTGCAGCCCGCGGGAGGAGAAAGCTGCGAGCGTGTCGAGTGCGTCGGAGCTGCCGCCGGCAGTTGCCTGGTAACCGGAATCGAGACGAACTTCAAGGGTGCCAGCTTCTGCTGCTGGTTCCAGCTGCTCGGAGAATTCGGCGTTGAACTGGACGCCGGGAATGGTGGCGTTGCCGCCGATGCCGGACTCGAAGACTGAGCGGGGCGAGTCGAGGACCACACCTGCTCCGCCTGCGGCTTCAACGTTGTTGAAGCGGGTAACGGATCCGCAAGGGAATGTTCCATCCTCTTCCCACTGCAGCCAGACCCATTCACCGTCGAAGGTGCCCGGTGCGAAGGGCTGGCAACCGAACGCGTTGGCGGGATCAGCCTTGACAACCGTGCCCGTGAGCTCTTCCTCAGTGGCCGTGGAGTAGTCGTAGTTGACGCTGTACTGGCCAGCAGCCTGCCCGACGACGTCGTCAGGTGCGAGCACGTCAACCCGGTCGAGGGTGATCTGCGAACCGACGCTTGCGGCGACGGTCAGGGCGGACTCTGAGCTGCCTGGGGAGCCGCCGATGTCGTAGACGTCGCCGCTGTTGCCTGAGGAGACAACGGAAAGGACGCCCTGAGCCGTCAGAGCGTTAACGATGTCGTTTTCAGGATCGTCATAGGCGGGGAATGCCGCGCCGAGTGACATGTTGACAACCTGAGCGCGGTCGTCGAAGTTGCCGTCACCGTTCGGGTCCAGCACGAAGTCGAGTGCTGAACCGACAACTGCGCTGGAACCCGTGCAGCCGAAGACCCGGAGGGCGACCAGCTGGGATTCGGGAGCCGAGCCGGGACCGATCCGCATGGCGTTGACGCCGTCGGCGTCGAGGGTGGCGTAATCGCCGTCAAAAGTGGAGCCGTCGTCGTTGACGCCGTAGCCCGAAGAGGTACCGGCGACGTGCGAACCGTGGCTCTGGCAGTCGAGGGGGTTGAGGTCTGGTTGAGGAATGTCATTGTCGGGGTCACCGGCGTCATAGTCGTCGCCCACCAGGTCGTAGCCGCCCACAAACTTAGCGGCGTCGAAGAGAGCTGGGTCTGGGACCAGGTCTGCCTGCGCCTGCTCGAAGGCCTCGATCGTGCCCGGGCCGCCGAAACCGGAGTGGGTGTAATCAAGTCCGGTGTCCAGCACGGCAACGGTGATGCCGTCGCCGGTCTGATCGCGTGCGGTCCAGGCATCAAGCGCGCGGGTGTCGATGTCCGCGCCCTTGTTGGTCACGGTCTTCGGCACAATACCGGTGATCTTCACGACGTCGGGGCGGGCAGCAAGTGCCTTGATTGCCTCGGCGTCACCTTGAATGGCAACACCAGGGATGGTGTTGGTGGTGGTGTAGAGCTGCGAGGCTGACGCCTCGGCCGCTACCTCATCGGCCTGGGCCTGAATTCCGGCCCTGATGTTCAGAACATCGTTGGTCCGATCGACGGGGGACTGAATTCCATTGCGAACCGCTACCGGCTGCGTTTGTTCGAAGGCGCCTTTTCCTGCGAACTGGATATAGGCCGCTGTGGGGCCTGTCCGATCCGCCAGATCCCTGCTGACCTTAAGATCGGGTACTGCCTGGAGCTCAATTCCCTCGGCTGTGGGTTCACCCGATGACGGTGATTCCAGAGCCGAAGCAGGCGCCCACATGCTGGAAGCCAGAACAAGGCCAGTTAGCGATGCCAACACAGCCTTCCCCGTATTCCGGTGGTATGACTTGCTCATACTTCTCCTTAGTGAGGCTCAGTCATGACCACCCGCTGAGACCTGTGATTAGCTCCCCGCAAGTACTGCTGACACGGCCATGACAGATGTGAGTGACGTTCCCTGAATGAACAAGTTGCGTCAGCAGTAGTTGAACAGTGGATGCCGGTTGCCCGACCCCCTCCACCGGTACTACCTTTCTGTGTGATCAGTCACAAGTCAACGGCTACCACACAAAAAACTTAGTTAAGTTAGGCAATTTCCTGGTAATTCCCTGAGCAGGCCCACGCGGTGTGAAATCGATGACTATTCAGGGCTTCTAGCGCCCCAGTATTCTGCTTTTCAGCTGGCGATAGCGACGCCTCACCAGCGAGACGAGGCTAGCGTCACTGACTGCTTCCTCAAGCCGCTGCACCCGTTCGGCCAGCCGGTTGTTGGATTCGAGAATCTGGCGCAGGAGGTCTTCCGAATAGTTCTGCCGGTGATGCAGGTGGTCGAACTCGCGCTGCTGATAGGACGTCTGGTAAAGCAGTGAGCCCAGCCCTGACTGGCTGACGTGCTCTTTGAGGTGGATCTCGCGCACCAACTGATCCAGCCGCCTGTGCTCGGCGTCACCAACGATCACGCTGTTCCCGAGGTCTCCGGTCGCGTCTTTTCGCTGGTTCCAGAACGCCAGCGGCTCCTCATCGAGGAAACCCAGCGTGTGCTGCTGGAGCAGGCGGAGCTGAAATTCCCAGTCGCCCACTACCGAGAGGGATTCGTTGTAATAGCCAATCCGGTCATGAACTGAACGGCGATAAAGCAGCGAAATGGGGACGCACCGGTTGTGCCGGAGAGTATCAAACAAGGTGATTGACTGCAGCTGCGGCTGGAAAATCTCCCGGCTAATTTCTTCGATTGTCCCGTCGGTGATCCGCTCGAAGACCAGTTCGGTGCGGACAGCCACGCCGGCGTCGTCGTGGTGCGCCAGATAAGCCAGGGTCCGTTCGAGGAACTCAGGGTGCCATTCGTCGTCGTCATCGTGGATGGCGATGAACTCGGAGTCCGACGCTTTGATGCCGGCATTGGAGGCTGCCTCCATTCCGCGCGCCACGTCATGGTGGATGACCTGGACCCGATCGCCGAGCTGCAAGCGGTAGCGGTCCACCACCGGGTCCACTTCGGCGCGGTCGCCGCCGTCGTTCACGACGACGAGGGTCCACTGGGTCATGGACTGGCCGAGGAGATCGCGCAGTGCGCGGTCCAGCAGCACCGACCGGTTCCGGGACCGCATGATAACGGCGACTGAGGGAGAAGGAGGGAGTGTCACTGAAAGTCCTTAGACGGCTTTGCGCGGTCGGAACCGCGTACGTAGGGAGGCTAGTTTGCGGACCAGCCTGAAACTGGAGGAATTGAACCAGCCTTGCAGCTCGTCCCGGGCGGCGGCGGCTTCCCCCTCAAGGTGCTCGCGGGTTTTGCGGAGGTCAGCCAATTCTGCCGCCATCGGGAGGAACACCACCCGCGCCGTGTCGGCGGCTGCGGACCAAGTTCCCCGTGGGACCCATTGGCGGTGCGGCAACGGCGACTGAACCTTGGCTGGCTTGCCTTGCAGGGTCCCAACCACTGAGTCCCACCAGGCGGAAGATTCGGTGAGCTTCTGGGGTCGGAGAGACTGCACCTGTTCCGCTATGTCTGTGCGGCGTTGCCAGGCCTCACGGAGGGCCTGCCCGATCGTGCCGTCGAGCATTGACGGCAGGGGCAGAGCGAAGTCGGCCAGGCCCCAGTTGGCGAGGGCCCCACGCAACCGCACGTCGCTGTATTCATCGAGGGACAAGGCAACCGTGGGGACGCCGCCGTCGAGAGCGAAAACCACCGGGTGATACCGCGACGTGACCACCAGGGCTGCCCGGGAGGTGAGGACTGCGGTGTCGCGCGCCGACGCGATGGGTTGTGACTGGACGGAGGAAGTCATCGCCGCTGCAATCTCCGCGTGTATTGCTTCATCGATGCCGCCCTCACCCTCAACAGCCATGTGGGGCAGGAGAAGGACCGGCAGGCCGGTGAGGTCGGCCGCGTCGTCCAGGGCTTTCGCGACGGCCGTTACGAACAGGTCGCGGGGACAGGCGCCAGTGTTGCCGGCGAAGGTGCCAACGATATAGGAGGCCACAGGTGGGGTGCTTCCCGGCGGGTGACCGCCGTCGTCGGGCTGCTGCCGGGCGGCGGTGTTGGACGCGAGGAAGGAAGCATCGTCAAGGCACCGCACCACGCTGGATCCTGCCAACTCCCGTCCGAGGCTGAGCGAACTGTCCTCACGTGCACCTACCAGAGCGGCGCGGGAGAGCATCTGTACTGCCACTTCACGGTCAGCGCCGTACAGCATAGGCCCGATAGTCTGGCCAGCAATCACCACTGCCTTGCCGAGGTGCCGCGCAATTGCGGTGACCGCTGCGCGTTCGTAGAGCAGCCAGCCGTACACCGAGTTCATGTTGCCGCCCCCTGCGATCAGCACTGAGTCGCAGCCGCGGATGGTCTCGATGAGCCCGTGCACCTGGTCGTTGTCGGCAAGGCTATGAGGCTCGCCGTTGAGGAGTGAGAGTATCTCGTTGAGGTAATGCTGGTAGTCGGCGTACGGCCACGGAAATTCGATGGTCGGCGCTGCCTCGGTGCCGAACCGACCGGTCGTGTCAGCTGCGTTCCGGCTGAGCAGGACAACGTCCTTGATGCCGCGGGCTGCGAGTTCATCCACGGCGGCATGAGTCATTGCATCATCACCGACGTGGTAAATGCGCTGTCCGATATCGCCCAGAATCGCTACCCTCATGCCGGGATCCCGGCGGCGCCGCCCTGCCAGACTGCATCGAATGGTGCCTGCGAGGACAACCTGTGACGAATCGCCTCGGTCACGAAACTCTTGGCTGTTCGAGCCGCATCAAGAGGACTGGCGCCCTTGGACAGTTCCGCAGCAATGGCGGCGGCGAGGGTGCAGCCCGCGCCGCTGACAGCTACTTCGCCGACCTTCGGGGCTGACAGCAGCTCCAGGGTAGTGCCATCGAAGTAGACGTCGACGGCGTTTTCACCTTCCAGGCGGATGCCGCCCTTGGCGACGACGACGGCGCCGCTGATCTCATGGATCCGTTTGGCGGCCTCCTGCAGATCCTCGATGCTGTTGATGGTCATGCCCGACAACGACTCAGCCTCGAAGTGGTTGGGAGTGACAACAGTTGCGAGCGGGAGAATGTTTGCCTTCAGTGCCTGATCCGTGTCGAGCGCGGCGCCGGGCTCCTGGCCCTTGCAGATCAGCACCGGGTCCAGCACGATGTTGCGCCACTGCTGGCTCTTCAACGCCGTCGCAACAGTGTCAATGGTTGCCGGAGTACCCAACATGCCGATCTTGACGGTTTCCACGGGGTAACAGGTCAGGACTGCCTCCAACTGGTCGGCGATGACCTGCGGCTCGACCGCCACGAAACGATGGTTCCAGTTGTCCTTCGGATTGAACGACACGATGCAGGTCAGCGTCGCGATGCCGAAAACGCCGAGTTCCTGGAAGGTCCTGAGGTCCGCCTGGGCGCCAGCGCCACCGGTCGCCTCGGATCCGGCGATGGTGAGAGTCACTGCGGGGGCGGAATGAGTTAGGGGCATTTGTACAGTCTGCCTACTTTCGGGCAGGGCGGCCAGTTCAGGGCGCACCGCGGGCGTGGCAGAATTGGACTGCCCGGGGGCAGCCGGGCATCAGTGCTAATACAGCGGACCCAATCGTGTCCGCGAACCACTTCGATGAATGAGATGACGTTGACTCAACTGCAGGAAAAAACCCGCGCCAAATTCGCCTCCTCGGGCAGTACCTACTTCGCGATCATGCTGGCGACCCTCGCCGTCGTCGTGCTGCTGTCCAATATCGGGGCCTCCAAGGGTGTGCTGATCGGTCCGATTATTGGTGACTTCAGCATCATCACCGACGGCGGATTCTTCCTTTTCCCGCTGGCCTACATCCTCGGCGACGTCATCAGCGAGGTGTACGGTTTCAAAGCCGCCCGGCTGGCGATCATCGTGACCTTTGTATTGTCGGCGTTCGCCTCGCTCTGCTACCTGGTCATCATCGCCCTGCCCGGGTTCGACGACGACTTCGGCACCTCGAAGCAGGCTGCCCTGGAAGGAGCGCTCGGACCGGTTCCCTTAATTGTGCTTGCCTCCCTCCTGGCCTTCGCCGTCGGTCAGACCCTCAACGCCTGGGTCCTGGTCAAAATGAAGGGGCGCTTCGGCGAGCGCGGTCTAGTGGGCCGGCTGCTCGGCTCGACAGTGGTCGGCGAGTTCGCTGACACCCTGATTTTTTGTGCCATTGCTGCGTCGGTTATTGGTATCACCACCTTCAGCGGGTTCCTCAATTACCTGCTCTTCGGCTTTCTGTACAAAACCCTGATCGAGGTGCTGTTCGTGCCGGTCACGACGCTGGTCATCAAGGCCATCAAAAAGCGCGAACCGAGTTACGCCGCGTCCTAACGGTCCCGGTCTCACGCTCACCCGGAAAAGTGCCGGAGCCGCAGACGAGTGGTGGGGCGGCCACCCGTCTGCAGGTCACGCACTTTTCCGGTGCAATGAGCTCGCGCGGTGCAGAGCCACCAGGATGCGTGCCTTAAGCTCTGCCTCACGGAAGAGGTCCGCCCATTCGATGCGGATGAACTGCCAGCCGTCCTCCATCAAGGCCTTTTCCCGCGGCGCTCCTCGAACAGCACCTCCTGCGTCGGGGAGAAGTCGAAATACTTGATCCTGCCGTCGAACTCAAGGGCCAACAGAAGCTCCCGCCAGGCAAAGTCGAGCCGGTGATCGCCGTGCCTGGTCCGGACAGAGACCTGTTCCTCCGGCATCGGCAGCCCCATCCGGCGGAGAAAATGTCTGGTCAAGGTCTCGCCCGGGGACTCTGCCAAAGCGCTGGCTCTGGCGGTGATCGCCCGAGCGTTGGCGATGCCCTTGTGGCCGGAGAGCTGCAAGGCGATGTCCTGCATCAGGGACTGGTTTCCGCCGAGTTGCAGTGCGTGATCGGCGATGATGAGCGACTGGCGGTAGGAAAGTATTCGGGCACAGTCCACCACGGTGCGCTCCAGGGCTGTGATTCGCAGGCCCTTCCCGGAGGAAACGTCCTGGGGTGACAGTGACGAGTAATGGGCCCGGACGTCCGGACCATGCCCGTGTGGGCTGGTCGGAAACCCCTGGGTGAGGTGGACCAGGTCATCAACCTTCCACAGGTGTAGGCCATGGATGCGGGCAGCCGAGGTATGGCTGTACACCATCCCCCTCCGTGTTGTGGGCAGCAGCGCGTGATGATGAGCGTAGATGCGTTGCAGGGCCCGGGTCTCAAGCGACTGTTGCTGCCAGAGCTGGCCGGAAAGGTAACAGCCGCGTCGCAACCGGACCAGATCTCCGCCTGGACGAACCGGGCAATCTGCCGATCGCTGACGTTTCGCTCGGCGAGTTCCTCAGTGGTCCACGGACTCGTGGAGGCCTTTAGCCAGGGCGGGCACTCGATGTTCATGCAGCCAGCATGCGCCGATCCAAACTCGATGGGGTGGGTCGACGCCGTTATGTGGACAACTCGGCGCGGTTGATGGCTGTGGAGGAGGAGTCGGGCCGCGGGGGACGCAGGCGTGACGCCCTGCCGCACCCGGAAAAGTGGCGCACGTGCAGGGTCGCTGCTGGGCAACCACTAACGTGCGGGTCAGCCACTTTTGTGGGCCGCGGGCGCGGGGCAGCCACTCTTTTGCGCGGGAAGATGCGCGGGAAGATGCGCGGGAGGATGCGCGGGCGGGGCCGGGGAGGGGCTAGGCGTAGTAGCGGCCAAGCACCTCAGCCTTGAAGTCGAAGAAGGTGCCGTCGCCGATTGCGTCGCGGGCGTCGTCGACCAGTTTCACAATGAACCGCTCATTGTGGATGGAGATGAGGGTGGCCGAGACCATTTCCTTCGCCTTGTACAGGTGGTGGATGTAGGCCCGGGTGTAGTTGGTGCAGGTGTAGCAGTCGCAGCCGTCCACCAGCGGTGTGAAGTCCTTCCTGAACCGGGCGTTGGACAGATTCCACCGCCCATCGGGGGTGTAGAAGGCTGAGTTGCGGGCTACCCGGGTGGGGGAGACGCAGTCGAAGGTGTCGGCGCCGTTCTCGATGCCGGTGAACAGATCGTCTGGTTCCGAGATCCCCAACAAGTGCCGGGGCTTGTTCTCCGGCAGCTCATCAGCGCACCAGCCCAGAATGGTCCCAAGGTTCTCTTTTTCCAGCGCCCCGCCGATCCCGAACCCGTCGAAGCCCATGCCGCCAAGGTCCCGGGAAGCCTTGCGTCGAAGATCCTCGTACTGGGCGCCCTGAATGACGCCGAACAGCGCCTGGTAGGGCTTTCCCGCCCGTTCCTCGGTCAGCCGGTCATGTTCGGCGATGCAGCGCTCCGCCCATAACCGGGTGCGCTCCAGCGACTCTTCCTGGTACGTGCGGGAGTTCATCAGCGTGGTGAGTTCGTCGAACGCGAACATGATGTCGGCGCCGAGCTGATGCTGGACCTGCATCGAAATCTCCGGGGTGAAACGGTGCCGGTCTCCGTTGAGGTGCGATTTGAACCACACGCCGTCGTCGTCAATGTGGGCGANGAGCCGCTCCTTGCCGGCGGCCACCCGGTGGTCGGAGCCGCCCCCCTCGGCGTCGGCGACGTTCATGGTGATGACCTTCTTGAATCCGGATCCCAGGCTCATCACCTGGAAGCCGCCCGAATCGGTGAAGGTTGGCCCATCCCAGTTCATGAAGCGGCCCAGCCCGCCAGCCGCGTCGAGGATCTCAGGACCGGGCTGCAAATACAGGTGGTAGGCGTTCGCGAGGAGTGCCTGCGCCCCCAACTCCTGCATCGACTCGGGAAGCACTGCCTTGACCGAGGCTTTGGTGCCGACGGCGATGAAGGCCGGGGTGCGGATTTCGCCGTGAGGGGTGCTGATGGTCCCGGTGCGCCCGTGCAACGGTTTACCTGTCGGGTCGCTCAACCGCTCGTTGACGGTGAAGGTGAAAGTGGATTGCTGGGTATCGGTTGGCACCAACCCATTTTGCCAGCAATTACGTGGACGGCTTTCCGGTCCGCCCCAGGGCTGAAGTGACGAGCGGGTCAGCATCGGGGTAGTGGTCACGGCGCACCGCTTCCCATCCGTCCCATACGCTATGCAGCGCCTTGGCGCCGAGCGCGTAGGTCGAGGCGATGACCAGCGACGACGGCTCGTCGCGGACCCCTTCAGTCACAGGCTGTTCGGCGAGGATGAGCAGTCCGTCGCCGTGCTCGGCGTACTGGGCCACAGTCAGCCCCAGCTGGTGTTCGGTGCGGAACCACACCCGGCCGGTGATCTCCTGCCCACCCGGCAGGGTGAGGGAATAGGGGTCACCGGGTTCGCCCACCGATCCGGCTCCCAGCCGGTCAGCGATGGCTTGTCCGTCGGAGGGGGTGCCCGCGAAAAACGCTGTGTGCCGGTCGGTGTTGGGATGCCGCTCCAGCGCGAACCGCAGTTGCTGGAGAAACGAGATCCATCCCTCGGTGATGTCCGCATACCAGTCGGCCATCTCCGACTCCGGTTCGGGTAACCCACGTTCCACCGTGACGACCGTTCCATCCGGGCCCGGCTCCAACAGGAACGTGTCTCCGTCCTCGAGGGTCAGGGAACGGTGGTCCTGGCCTTCAGTTACCCCCGGCGAGAAGAAGATGAGGCGGATCTCCTCAGCCAGCCCGTCGTAGTCCCAGCCGTGCCACTGGGCGACCTTGGCTGGCTCGCGGAGCATCACCCAGACCTGGCGGGCGTCGGCGTTAATGTGGACGCTGAGAGGATTTACCCCATCTTTCCCGACAGCGCTGCTGGTGCCGGAGGGGGCCGATGAGTGATTCATGGCGACACTCTACTCCCGCAGCAGGTTTCACTCCAGAGCCCTACAGGGCGCGGATCGCCACCAATTCGTTGTGGATCCGCCGGGTCAGTTCATCAGCGGTCAGCGTCTCGGATCCGCCGTGGGATCGCAGGTACAACAGAGACGACAGCCGCACCACGCGCCAAGCCCTTTCGACGGCGGCATCCCCCGCGGCTGCTGCGCGGCTGATCTCCGGGTCGTAAAGGTTGGGAGCGTTCAGTTGGCGCTGCCGGACCGCAGCAGCGAGCTTGGCTTTCAAAGGGTCCGTCTCGGCGTCGTCGGCGGTACGGAGAGACGCCGAATAGGCCTCCGAGCGGGCGACGTCGCCGTCGTCGTAGGCGAGGTAGGAGGCCAGCGCCAACGCTCCCTCAATCCACTTCCACCGCCCGAAATTACCGTCGAAGGGTAGCGGGGTCAACAGGTCGCAGACCCGGAGCGCGTTTGCGGCGTCGGCGAAGTCAACCAGAAGGCTCACCGCGAGATCGTGCACATCCTGCAGGTTGCTTCCCGACTTGAAGTTCACGCCCTTGGTGAGCCGGTCAGCAAGACCCTGCAACTGGGCGCTTTCGGGATGCACCGACACGGCGTGGGCGATGACAGCCTCTGGGGTCCCATCCTGGGCGGGGATGGCACCTACCACCGGTGCGCCGTCGTCGACGGTGATCTGGACCTGCGACCCGGCCGCGATCCGCAGGGTGTCGCCGGACTCCAGGGTTGCGACGACGACGGCGGGAGTCCCGAAATCGTCCGTCTCAATGTCGGTTTCCACCACCTCTGCGGGGTCCGCGCCCGCCGGTCCAATGATGTGGTGACCGGCGGTGACAGCTTCGGCGCCAACCCGTCGGACACGCGTGGGTTTCCGGTTGCCGGTCACTGGTTAGCGTCCCCAGCCGGCGTAGGCCAACGCCTGACGGAGCAGTCCGCCGCGCCCGCCGGAGAACTCTGCCTGAACACCATCGCTTAATGCCTCATCGGGGGTCATCCAGGAAAGCTCCAGCGCATCCTGGCGCGGCTGGCATTCACCGGTGACAGGAATCAGGTAGGCGAGGGCGACGGCGTGCTGGCGGTCATCGGTCATGCCGGTTTCCGACGGTGAAGGGAAATACTCCGCGACGGTGAAGGGCGTCGGGCAGGGCGGCAACTGCGGCAGGGCGAACGGCCCCAGATCCTTCTCCAGATGCCGCACCAGCGCGGCGCGGATAGTTTCCCGATACATCACCCGACCAGAGACGAACGTCCTGACCATTTCACCCTGATCGTTGGCCTGCAACAGCAAACCCACCTCAGTGACATAACCGAGCGAGTCGCACCGCACCGGGATGGCCTCCACATAGACCATGGGGAGGCGGCGGCGGGCTTCGTAGAGGTCATCCTCTGAAAGCCACCCGGGATTGGGGTCTGGGGTGCGAACGTTCATACCTTGTTTTATCGCAGACAAGCCGTCGACGGCGGGCGGCGCGCTGCACTTCGGCCATTGGCTGAATTGCCAGACCGCAGCACACCCCTGATGCGGTGACCGCCGGGCGGGGGCGGCCGGGCAGCGATCGCCGGGGGTGGCCGCCCGCCGTCAGCTCAGCCTTCCGGCCGCTCACTGATGGTGAATGACCGGTGCGCTGAGACAGGCACGGTCAGGATGCGGTTCCTGCCCGTCCCTGACATTTCGGCGGAGAAGCCGGCGTGCTGCACCCGGAGCCGGAGGTCCGCGACGTCGCCCGCATAGTCAAAACCCACCTGGAAGTACTGGTGTCCGCCGGTCCGTACGACCACCCGCCCGCCGTTCTTGGCGGTGAAATCCGTTGCTTCGGCCGCCGGGCCGTGGGGGCGTGCCCCAATGTCTCTGAGCATCCTGGCTGCCCTCTGCGGGTCGGGGGTCGACCAGATGCAGACAACGGTCAAGGCGTGATCCACGTCGGGGTCCAGGAGCCGATCGCCCTGATCGACGGGGATGGTTTGTCCCGGCGCCTCGACCCGGACAGCCGTCATGCCAGCCGCATCCCTGATCACTTCCGCTGCTGTTCCGCTCTCGGCGGTGCGGCGGGCAAACTCTTCGAGAACTCCCGCCTCGAAGCCCAATAGCG
This sequence comes from Arthrobacter sp. CAL618, assembly GCF_000468215.1. Lineage (NCBI taxonomy): Bacteria > Bacillati > Actinomycetota > Actinomycetes > Micrococcales > Micrococcaceae > Arthrobacter > Arthrobacter sp. CAL618. The sequence goes on from NZ_ASZW01000069.1 coordinate 13,882, forward strand.
TCAGTTCGGCGGTGCCCGGCTGGAGCGCGATCCGGCCACCGCCCGCGTCGAAGAAAGCAGTCCCCTGCTGCTGGACCATTCCCAGGGCCGGAAGCAGGTCTCCCAGCAGCTGGGGGTCGGTGGTGATCAGGGTGGGGCGAACGCGCAGCATGTGGGGCCTCAACGGATTCTGGGGGTCGGGAAGCTCAGCCGAGCATGAAGGTTTACAGTAACCCCATGAAGGCTGAACTGCCCGAACTGTTGGTTCCCGATGCGTCGGCGTGGAAGGAATGGCTTGGCGCCAATCACTCCGTCTCCCCGGGAGTCTGGCTGATCCTGCACAAGAAGGGCGGCTCCGTCACCGGGCTGACCTACGCCGCGGCGTTGGATGAGGCACTGTGCGTGGGCTGGATCGATGGCCAGGCCCGACGACGGGACGAGGGGAGTAGCTTCCAGCGGTTTACCCCGCGCGGCCCGCGCAGCATCTGGTCGGTACGCAACATTGGCTTCATTGAACGCCTCACGGCTGAAGGCCGAATGATGCCGGCAGGGCAGGCCGCCGTCGACGCCGCGAAAGCCGATGGTCGATGGGAGCGGGCCTACGCTGGGCCGGCCACTGCTGAGGTTCCGGACGACCTAGCCGCGGCCATTGCCGCCGAACCGGAAGCACAGGCCATGTTCGATGTCCTGACCTCACAAAACAGGTACGCCCTGATCTTCCGTCTGACCCAGCTGAAAACCGAGGCCGCCAGGGAACGGAACATCGCCAAGTTCGTGGCAATGCTCGCTCGACACGAGACTTTGTATCCACAGCGGAAGCTACCCTGAGCCGTCACAAAACTAATTAGGGCACACTTCTGTGACTAATTCGAAAAATTCCCGTGTAAGGTAATCCTTACCAACACTTCAACACTGGAACATCTTCGGAGACATCACACTCATGACCAACAGATTTGCTGCCCTAGCCGCTGGCGCCACCATCCTCGCCCTCGTGGGCTGTGGGGCGACGACCGAATCAGGCTCCGATCAAACGGATCCAGCACCAGCCGCCGAGTTGGAGAGCGACAATGCGTTCACCCTCTACTCCGGCCGCGACGAAGCACTGGTCCAGCCACTGATCGACATGTTCGAAGAATCCACGGGCGTTGAGGTGGACGTGCGTTACGGGAACACCGCTGAACTCGGTGCACTCCTCCTGGAAGAAGGCGAGCAGACGCCGGCCCAGGTCTTCCTTTCCCAGGATGCGGGGGCGCTCGGCGCTCTCAGCAGCGCCGGGTTGTTCAGTACCCTCCCGGAGGACCTCGCGGCCACCGTTCCCGACGGATTCACCTCCACGGATGACAGCTGGGTGGGTGTCACGGGCCGGGCCCGCGTCATCGTGTACGACGGCGAGGAGCTGACGGCTGAGGAAGTCCCAGTCTCCGTGGATGACCTGACCGAACCCGAATGGTCCGGTCGGGTGGGGGTAGCCCCATCGAACGCCAGCTTCCAGGCCTTCGTCACGGCCTACCGGGTGCTGAACGGTGAAGAGGCAGCCGATGAATGGGTATCGGCGCTCGCGGCCAACGACCCACAGATCTTCGAGAACAACGGGGCTGTCCTGACCGCTGTGAACGAGGGAGTTGTCGAAACCGGTTTGATCAACCACTACTACTGGTTCCGCCAGGCAGCCGAGGCCGGCGAGGAAAACATGCGCGCCCAGCTGTCCTACCCCGAAGCCGGAGACCCAGGCTCCATCGTGAACGTCACCGGTGCGGGCATCCTGTCCAACGCCGCGCAGGACGCCGACGCCCTCAAGTTCGTCGAATTCCTGGTCTCGGCTGAAGCGCAGCAGTACTTCGTCGATGAAACGTTCGAGTACCCGCTCGCGGACGGTATTGACGCACCCGAGGGATTGCCAGCGTTGGATTCGCTGGTCAACCCGGACCTGGACCTCTCGGATCTGGAATCCCTGGAACAGACCCAGGAACTGCTCAGCAAGCATGGGCTGATCTGATCTAGGTAGGAGCCGGTGACCCTCGAATGACCCTCGTCCGAACTGGACGCGCCAGCAGCACGCCGGCGCGTTCAGTTCGTGCGCCCGGCACCGGCCGTGCCCCCTGGGTCAAGCCTCCCGCCTGGCTGCTGCTTCTGGCCATGCTGGCTGCCACCACGGCAGCGATCCCGTTGGTCTACCTCGTCGCACGCACCACCGACGCCGGGTTCACCGAACTCGTCGACACGCTCCTGCGGGCCAGGGTCCTGCAGCTTGCGCTGAACTCGGTCCTGCTGGCGGCATCGGTGACCATCGCATGCCTGGTGTTGGGTACCGCATCGGCGTGGGTGTTGACCCGGGTCAGAATCCCCGCACCCCGCGCCATGCTCCTGATCTCAGCTTTGCCGCTCGCCGTCCCCTCCTACCTCGCTGCCTACGGCTGGCTGGTCTGGTTGCCGACCCTCGACGGATTCTTTGCGAGTTGGCTGATCATGACGGCCGTCTGCACGCCCTATGTCACCTTGCCGGTTGCCGCAGCGCTCCGAGGCGCCTCGGGCGATCTCGAGGCGGTGGCCCGCACGTTGGGCCGCGGTCCCTGGGGAGCGTTCAAAGCCGCGACCTGGCCGAGGGTCAGGCCTGCGGCCGCCGCGGGCGCCCTCCTCGTTGCCCTGTACACACTCTCGGACTTCGGGCTGGTGTCCATGTTGCGGTACCAGACCCTCACCTGGGGCATCAATTCGGCCTACGGCGCAAGCTTCGACCGCAACCAGGCGGCGCTGCTCGCGCTCATGCTCGTTGTCCTGGCGCTGACGGTGGTGGCGGGGGAGAAACGGTTCCGTGGCCGGGTCAGCCAGGGGGCAGGCCGCGGCAGGGTG
>NZ_ASZW01000070.1:0-14279 GCF_000468215.1 Arthrobacter sp. CAL618
GGCTCATCGTAATTGGGAGTGTAGGTAGGGTCTGAAGCCGCCTGATTCCAGGAGTGATCGAGCGATGTAGTTGGTGATGTTCCGGAATCCGAGGGCTGAGCCGCGGAGGTGTTCGAGCCGCCCATTGATGGCCTCCGTGGGGCCGTTGCTGGTGCCGGGTCGGTCGAAGAACGCGAGTACGTCGGCGGCGCGTTGTTTCAGGGTCCGGCCGATTCGGCGGATCTCGACCAGGGCTGCGGGAACGCCGCTGGTGACGGAGTTGATCACTGCCTGCATCATCTGTTTCCCTTGTGTCTTATTCGGTTCCCTGTATGCGGCGACGATCCGCTGATAGATGCCCCAAGTAGCTTCGACCTCGAGGTGTTCCTCGGACGCGAAGACGGCCTCCAAGCGTGCGTTCTGTTTGTCGGTGAGCAAATCCGCGCCGGTATGCAGGGTCCGTCGGGCCCGGTAGAGCGGGTCACCGGCACGACCCCGATGCCCGAGCGTCGCCTGCTGAACACGTTGCCGGCACCGGTCCAACCCGTCGCTGGCAAGCCGAACAACATGAAACGGATCCATGACCGGCACCGCGTCCGGGAGCTCCTCCGTGGTCGCGGTCTTGAAGCCGGTGAACCCATCCATCGCCACCACTTCCACCCCGTCCCGCCATGCCTGCGGGCGGTCTGCGAGCCAGGTCTTGAAGACCTGTTTGGAGCGGCCTTCGACCATGTCCAGCAGCCGTGCCGGGCCCGTCTTCTCGCGGATCGGAGTCAGATCAATGATCACCGTGACGAACTTGTCGCCACGTCGGGTGTGCCGCCAGACGTGTTCGTCGACGCCGATCGCGGTCACCCCGTCGAACCGCTGCGGGTTATCGATCAGCCGCCGCTTGCCCTCCGCAAGGACGGCGCTGTTGGCGGTATGCCAGGACACTCCCAGACCGGCAGCGACCCGGGACACGGTGAGGTGATCGACCACGACCGCCTCGAGCGCCCACCTGAGTCCGCGACGCGAGATCTTCGCCCGGGGCTCAGCTGCTGCGTCCGTGTCCTGTCGCCAGGTGCGACCGCACTCGGTGCACCGGTAACGGCGTATCCGCACCAGCAACGTAGTCGGCCGGTGACCGAACGGCTCATGCGCCAACCGGCGCGTCACCGTGTCACGGAGCACACCCGCAGAGCCGCAGCCTCGGCACCACGGATTTGCCTGAACGACACGGCATTCGATCACCGCCCGACCCGGGCACAGCTGCTGGCCGACGGCTTCCAAGCCGAGTTCGTCGAGCCGGCAGAACGTCGTCAGATCAGGGGCATGAAAGGTAGCGTTGAGCACGTCGAGGTCTTTCGGATGGGCAGCGTAGGAACTTCCATCATCGGAAGGCCTCGACCTCTATCCCGCCTTCGACGCGCCCACACCGATCACCCCGGCTACACCCCACCCACACTCTCGTTTACGAAGAGCCGCTTAACGTCAGCTCCTGCAGAGCCCTGTTGATCCTTTCCCAGTACAGCTCATGGGCCTCAACGAAGGAGCGGCGGTACAGGCGTGGGCCAGTCAGTAGCGGGGAATGAGCGCCCGGATTCGATCGATCCCCTGGTCGCCGCGACTGACAGGAACCTCATGTCGATCGACCCACTGCCAGAAGCGCTCTGCCTCATCAAGGAGTTCCCGACAGAAAACTAAGGGATCAACGCGCAGTTTGGTTTCACCGATGGTGATCAGGGCGCCCCCACGGATCCGCTCGAGAATGATCGGGGTGGGCTGATCAGGGAAGTAGTCATGACCGCGACCGGTCACAAGGTAGCCCTCCACCACGTTCACCAGGTAGATCCAGAGGATCACAATGTCATCCCACTCAGGAATGCCCAGTAGCTGCACGCCATCCCACATGAGAGTGATGACTCCGTCGTTGTAGCTGAAGTGATGCGGGGTGCCAGCACGTAGCCAGGCTTTCTCTGCATGGTCCTCGTCGGCGAACAAGTCAACGACATACTTGTCCGGGTGAGCGGCGAGGTCGTCAGGGTCCTCGACCAGTCGTGTGAGGATTGCGGTTGTGCTCGTCAGCCGAGGTGTTCGTGGTTCCATACGCTGCTCCTTCCAAAGGTAAGGGATTCGCTCAAGCTCATACTGTCTTACAGACCTCCGACGTACTTCCGGCCGCTTATGAACGTGTCAACGTGATGCGGGACGACTGGGACGGTCTGATGCAGGACCGCCTTGCAGATCTCGGCGACCGTGGGCGGTTGCACGGGCGAGGATAATCGCCGTCCGACGTTGCAGGGCGTCGTCAGCCTTGAGTGGCGTCAGGGCTTTAACTTCGCCCGAAGGGGCCTGCAGCATCAGATGGAAGGCGTACCGTTTTCATCGATTTCACAAGAAGTAATACTCCAATTAGAAGAATGAAAAGAGCCAAGACAAGCAGAGCCTGATCACCTGATGTAGGAGGACAGCCGGCCGAGCTGTCATCGATCTCAGGGCAGCTTCGCCAGGGTTGCAGGAAAACTACGACGCTCCCTACCGCTCCAGAAAGAGTCAACAGGAGCCCCAACGCCGCGAACACGGTCTTCCTAGAAGTATTCATGCTTCATCGAATCATCCACTGAACCCTTTCGGAGTACTAGACCAAGGAACGACCTCGAGGGTGGCGGTGCGATTTCTGGCACTTAGCCAGCGTCTTGGTGGGCGAGGGTGTGGGCGAGGCGGTAGGAGTCGGTGCCGGTTTCGATGATGGTGCCGTTGAAGGTGAGCCGGTCGACGATGGCGGCGCAGAGGCGTGGGTCGGTGAAGGTTTTCGTCCACCCCGAGAAGGACTCGTTGGAGGCGATCGCGATCGAGTTCTTCTCCTCGCGTTCGGTGAGGACCTGAAAAAGAAGCTCGGCTCCGCGCCTGTCGAGCTCCATATAGCCGAGCTCGTCGATGCAGAGCAGATCGACCCGCCCGTAGCGGGCGATGGTCTTGGCGAGCATCTTCTCGTCCGCGGCTTCCACGAGTTCGTTCACGAGCCGGGTAGCCAACGTGTATCTCACCCGGTACCCCTTCTCCGCGGCCGCCGTGCCCAGCCCGATGAGCAGATGCGACTTCCCGGTTCCGGAGTCCCCGATGAGACACAGGGGCCGGCTCTTACGGATCCAGTCCCCGGTGGCCAACGTGTGGATCGTGGCGGGGTTGATGTTCGGGTTGGCGTCGAAGTCGAAGTCCCCAAGCCACTTGTTCCGCGGGAAGTTCGCAGCCTTCACCCGGCGCAGGGAGGATCTGCGGTCCCGGTCGTCGCACTCGGCCAGCAACAGCTCGGCCAGGAACCCCTGATAGGACAGCTGCTCCTTCCCGGCGACGGTCAACGCTTCGTCGAGGACCGCCCGGATCGTGGGTAGGCGCAGCCNCGCCGGCAGGCCTGATCCACGGCCGCGACGGCGGCCTGCTCGGTCAGCCCGCGGCGCCGGCGCAGGGTCGGGGTCACCGTCGTAGTGGTTGTGGGGGTCATGAGATGTTCTCCTTCGACGTTGCTCCTGGATGCGGGGCAGGGGTTGGCTGGGGGCGTTTCGCCAGCAACTCGTCATACACGCCAACAGATGGGACGGGCCGCGTATCTGCCGGAAGACCCGCAATGACCGCGGCCGGTTCCATCAGCCGGCGCTGGGTCAGACTGACAACGCGTTGCACTTCCTCGACGCCATGAGCGACACGATGGGCGTCCGAGTGACGGTCCAAACTGGACCCACCCTGAGCCGTTGCGGCGTGGCGGCGGGCTTCGACCGCGACGACGTCAGCGCTGACCGCGCCGACCCCGAGAGCCGCACTGATGCCGGCCAGGACGTCGTCGGCGTCGAGGGAGCGGTGGCGTAGCAGGACGTCGATGAGCTCCCGGGTCCCGTCCGCGTCACCGTTGACCCGTCGGGAAGCCGCCCAGAACGCTTCATGAGCGCTAGTGAACGAACCGGACTCCCGCGCCCTGGCCAGAGCCGTCGAGCCGGGCAGGGCACCGGGTTTGATCTTCAGGACCTCGAGGTAGTGATCGAGCTGCACCGACTGACCGTGCTTGACGATGATCCACTGATGCCGGGCCACCACAGTGCGTCCGTCGAAGACCACGACCTCGGACGCCCGGAGGGACACCCTGACCTTGCGTCCGATGAACCGTGCCGGAACCGAGTACTTCACCATCCGCACGGTGATCATCGAGGACCGGTCCACCCTGGGCGTCAGCACCAACCCCGGATCGAACGCCTCCACCGGCAGCGATGCCAGGAGCGGCCGCTCGGTAGCGAAGTCCTGCCCGATGGTTCGGATCCTGTCGTTGATCCGCCGGGAATCGTCCTGGGCTTCCCAAACCCGGATACGGTCGTTGAGCTCATCCAGGGACGCGACGGCGGGTATCGGGGAGAGCCGGTTGCGGCGGAACCAACCCACCTCACCCTCCACCCCGCCCTTCTCATGGGCCCCGTCAATGCCGGGCTGGCAGTAGAACGCGTCGAAGCCGTAATGGGAGCGGAACAACACCCACCGATCGTTCTCAACCCGCTGCCGTCCCTGCCCGAACACCACCGCGGTGACCGCACTGGTCAAGTTGTCGTAGCGGATGTGCTTGGTCGGGATGCCGCCCAGCACGGTGAACGCCTCGATATGACCTTCGAGGAACGCCTCCTGCGCCTGCGTCGGATAGACCCGGTGGATGGCCTTGCCGGAGTGGGAGAGCCGGTAGATGAACATGTGACACTTCGTCTTCACCCCGCCCAGCACCACCCAGAGCTCGCCGAAGTCCACCTCGGCCTCCGCACCCGGCGCGTGCTCCTGCGGGATGAACACCTCGACCCGGCGGCCGGCCTCCACATCGATCTGCGCCCGCCGGACCCTGACGTAGTCGCGCACCGTGGAATACGACAGCTCCTCGGCCCCGTGCTCGTCGATCAGCCGGGCCAGAATTCTCCGGGCGGTATGGCGTTGCTTCCGCGGCGCCGTCGTGTCCTCCAGGAGCATCGCGTCGATCGCCGGCTTGAATCCGTCCAACCGGGGTGCACTGCGCACCGGCACCTTCCGTGACGGCGGTACGGGACTCGCCAGGGCCTGCCGGACAGTGTCCCGGCCGACCTGATAACGCTTGGCAAGCTCACGGATCGATAGACCCTCGACCCGGGCGTCTCTACGAATGTTCGCGAACAACTCCATGCGCACCCTCATCCGAACCTCCACGGCCTCGTCCCATCACGTGGGAACAAGACTGGGGGTGGTCCCGAATCAAACCGTCACAACGATCCGGCGAGTCACAGGGTGGTCCTGAATCAAGCCGTCCTAGTGGTCCTGAACGAGGCTGTCATAATCATCCCGGGCCGCACGGGCCCGGGTGGGCCAGACGCGCCGGTGGTAGAACTCGGTTTTCAGGGTCGCGAAGAAGCTCTCTGCCATCGCGTTGTCCCAGCAAATACCGGTCAATCCCATGGAGCGGGTGATCCCGTTAGCGGCGGCGAACTCAGCGATCTGCGTTGAGGCGTACTGGGCCACCGGTCGCTGTGGAAGATCACCTGCGCCGGCGGATCCTGCCGCAAAGTCAGAGCCATCTGCAGGGCGTCCTGGATGAGGTCGGTACGCATGTGCTCAGCGATTGCCCAGCCGATCACACGGCGGGAGTGGGCGTCGATGACGGTCGCCAGGTACACCCATCCTTCCCACGTTCTCAGATAGGTGATGTCACCGACCCAGACCTGGTTCAGGGCCCCGGTGTCCCACCGTCGTTTCACCGCGTCCACCGGATACGCATCAGCATGGTCGATCACCGTGGTGGTCTTCCACCTCTTCGGGCAGATTCCGGCTAGGCCCAATGATTTCATGGCTTTCGCGACGGTCTTCCGGGACACAGTTTCGCCGTCGGCACGCAGGTCAGCCAGGATCCGCGGCGAGCCGTAAACCTCATCGGAATCACTGTGGAAGTAGGCAACTTTTCGCTCGATAACCTCCCGCCGGATCGCCGCCGGCGAAGGCACCCGCTCCAGCCAGGCGTAGTACCCGGACCGGGATACCCCGAGCAGGCGCACCATGCGGGTAATCGTGAAGTTCATCTTCTGCGCGTGCATCAGTTCGAACGCTTGGCGTTCGTATCCGAGGCTTCCTGGGCGAAGAAGAGAGACGCTTTTTTTAGGAACGCCCGATCAAGTTTCAGGTCCGCGTTCTCCTTGCGCAGCCTCTGCAACTCGGCCCGCTCGGACTCCGTGACCGCGGTCTCGCCGGTCTCGTTGCGGGCCTTGAAACTGTTCACCCACCGACCCAGTGAAGCCTCGCTAATCCCGAGCTCCCGGGCGACGACCGCGACCGGCCTGCCGGTATTGATCACCAGCTTCACGGCCTCGTCCTTGTACTCAGGAGTGAACTCCCGACGTGTCTTTCCCATAATGAACATTCTCTCTTGTGAGGTGTCCACTCAACGGGGGCAGGGCCAATGTCAGGCAGCTCAACGCTGATGGCCGGACCGCGGATGTGGAGGTCATCGAGTACCTTGTGCCTGACGTTTCTCAGCGGGAAGTCCTCGGGATGAGCGAGCTATCACGCGTGGAGCAGGAAGGCCGCGTGATTGATGACGCGGTCGTGATCGTTCACCCCTTCGAGGACCGGGACCTGGAAGCGATCCGCAGCGTGGTCGCGGCTGGGTTGATCGAGCGGTTGTTCGTCATGGTGTGGTCACCTGATGACAGGATCCGGACCTGGCTCGACAGTGCAGGAGCCGTGAACCTCCATACCGGTGTGGCGATGTCAGCGCCGGACCTTCTCATGGTCGCTGCCGCGGAGATCTTCGTCTATCACCAGTACAACGGGCTCAGTTCTGGCCCTGGCAAAGACGCGGTCGTTCAGATCGTTCGTGCCTTCGCCGCTGAGGGTTACCCCATCGACGTCGACCCGTGGCTGCGGGCGTACTTTGCTGCTGGCGGCACCTTCCGTCATGCAGAGTCCATCGCCCGTCTCATCAAGGAGATGGCAACGGGCGTCAAGCACCGGGTAACGCCGAGGTACGGAACAAACATCGTGGCGACGCTCCGGGATCAGATCGTCGATCCGGACGACCGAACCGCACCAGCGTCGCCAAGCTGGTGACCTTGTATCGTGCCGCAGTTTTCGCCGGACCGCAGCACGTGCACGCACCATCGCTGAAACCGCGGACGCGGATAGGGACGTCCAGCCGATGAAGCTCGTGCTGACCTGTGTTCCAGGCAAACCTTCCCTCAACAGGCGAAGTGTGGTTCACTAGTTTTCATGTGGAGGGGAGTATCCCCCAGTCAGTCCGTCGTCACTACGAGAGTCCCTGCACTCTCCGGCGGGCAGGGCCTTCAGAGGCCGGGAGAGACCTCCAGTTAATTCGATACTGACTGGAAGTAGGTACCCCTTGAACGTCCCCCTCTGGGTCTGGTTCGCCGTCATCGGCTTCATCCTCGTGATGCTGATCGTGGACCTCGTCGCTCACCGCAAAGCCCATGTCATCAGCGTCCGCGAAGCGGCAGCCTGGTCGGCAGTGTGGGTGTTCTTCGGCGTCGCGTTCGGCGCGATCATCTGGCGGTTCTGGGGCGCCGAATTCGGCCAGCAGTACTTCGCCGGCTACCTCATCGAGAAATCCTTGGCCGTCGACAACGTCTTCGTCTGGGCCATCATCTTCACGTTCTTCGCCGTTCCCCGGGAGTACCAGCACCGGGTCCTGTTCTTCGGTGTCCTCGGCGCCCTAGTCTTCCGGGCCATCTTCATCGCCGCCGGATCCGCGATCATCGCCAGCGCCGGCTGGGTCCTCTACCTGTTCGCCGCGTTCCTGCTCTTCACCGGATACCGGATGCTCGTTCAGCGCAACGAACACATCGACCCCTCGAAGTCCCGGGCCCTGAAACTGTTCCGCCGCCACGTGCCCATGACCGACGCCTTCCACGGCCAGCGGTTCCTCATCCGCAAGAACGGGGTCCTGCTCGCCACACCCCTGCTGGCCGTCCTCGTCCTCGTGGAAGTCACCGACATCATCTTCGCCGTCGATTCCATCCCCGCGATCTTCGCCGTCACCGACGAAGTGTTCCTCGTCTTCACCGCCAACGCCTTCGCGATCCTGGGGCTCCGCGCCATGTACTTCCTCCTCGCCGACCTCATCCACCGCTTCGTGTACCTGAAGATCGGGCTCGCCATGGTCCTGATCTGGGTGGGCATCAAGATGGCCCTGAAGATCGACGTCTTCTACATCCCCACGCCGATCTCCCTCGCCGTCATCACCACCATCCTCACCATCTCCATCGCCGCCAGCCTCATCAAGACCCGCGGCCAGGAACGCCACGAACCGCCGGCACCCGTGGAACCGCCCTTCCGCACAGCCGACGACGCCGAGATCGCAGCACTGCAGCCTGTGTGGACGCGCACCCGCAAGGTAGCCGCCACGCACGGTGGGACAACCGGCACCTCATCCGCTGGACGTCCCGCGGAAAATCCGGCGGCGGGTCCGACCATCAGAGAGGACCGCGCAGGAGACGATCGTTCCGCTGACGGAGACCGTCAGGACACGCCTCGCCACTGATCCCTCATCGGACGCGTGCAGACGATTGTCTCCGACCACAAACCGTCCATCCCTGAAAGGGACCACCGATGCAGCCAGGATCCAGCAACCGCAGCTCCGGAACGTCCGACTCGGCTACCGCACCTCCGCGGATAGTCCCGCACCAGTGGACGTTCCTCACCAATCACGGTCATGTGCTGCTGGTCATCGCGACAAACCCGAACCCTTTGGTCGAGGACATCGCGGCGACTGTGGGGATCACCCCGCGAGCCACGTTGCAGATCCTCAAGGACCTCGAGGACTCCGGCTACCTCCACCGGCTCCGTGAAGGCCGGCGGACCCGCTACACCATCGACCCGCACCAGCACTTCCGCCACCCGACCACGTCCCAGAAGGAGATCGGCGAACTCCTGGCGATCTTCTCCCACTCCCCCGGCAGCGGAAAACACTAGCCCTACAACCAGCACGACAACCGGTACCACGACCAGTACGACTGTCAGCTCGACCGCCAGCACGACAGCTGGCATCACGAAAGGAACACACCATCACATCTCGTACAGCACTGCTCCTTGGTTCCGGACTCCTCGTCATCGGGGCACTGTCCATCACCGGATGCGATGACACACAGCTGCCCCAGGTACCAGGAGTGGAAGAACAGGAAGACACCGACAACCAGGACAACAACCCCGATGAAGGTCAGGAAGAAGAGCAACAGGACGGGCAGGACGACGAGCAGGAGAACGACGAGCAGGAGGACAACTAGGAGCAGTCTCGGCTTCCACGATCCGCGACGAACGAAAGGAGTAGAGGACATGGAAGGAAGGCCGTACGACCTCCGTCGGGGGTTCGGTCCACCCGATGGGCGACGAACAAGCCGCAGGAGCGCATCAGGTGCATTTCCAGTGCTCCCCCGCTGATCCAGGGTTCGCTCTCGACGCCAGCTCTGCAGCAGCGCAGAGCCCGGGCCCTGGTTCGGAAGGTAGCGGTGCAGCTCCGAGGCGTCGCCACACTGGACGGGGACGGACCATGATCATCGTTCTCGTTGGTATCGACGGTGCGGGTAAGAGCACGGCCGGCCGTCTGCTGGCGCAGCAACTCAACGCCGCCGACTATCCGGCAGCGTTCCGCAGGAACGAATCCGGTCGGCGCAGCCTGGCTGCGTGGTGTGGCCGATCCGGCCTTCACCCTCCCGAGGCAGCACTTGACGCGCTGGAGACGGTTCTTCGCTGCGCGAACGTCCTGATCTCGCACGCGCGAGCCCGGACAGGCCCCGGCGTCGTTGTCATGGACCGGTACCTTCACTGCCAGCTCGCGCTCCGCCGTGCGCGCGGCCTGCGTGTGGGCCGGCTGCTTCCGTTCCTCCTCACCGTCCTGCCCACTCCTGATGTCGTCTTCTACTTCGACGTTCCCGTCGACGTGGCGCACGCGAGGATCACGGGCAGGGCCGTGGACACCGAGACCATCGAGCACCTGCAACGGTTCGACGACGCCTACCAGGGACTCGACGCTTTCCCGTCCTTCATCGTCCTCGACGCCAGCCGTTCGGCGGAGGAACTGGTCGAAGACATGCTGCAGGAACTGGGGATGTGCGGGCTGGGGTTGCAGTGACGCGGCCTCAACGCAATCCCGTCAGGATGCCGGTCACTCCCCCGCGGAGCCGCCCACACGCCCGAAGCAACTTCGAGCTCCTCGGCTGGCTGTTCATGCGGTGGTCCGGGGCCGTCCTACTCATCATGATTTTCACGCACCTGTTCGTGAACCTGGTGCTCGGGGATGGCATCAACCAGATCGACTTCGCGTTCGTCGCCGGGAAATGGGCGCACCCCTTCTGGCAGTGGTTCGACCTGATCATGCTGTGGCTGGCCATGCTCCACGGCACCAACGGGTTGCGCGTCATCATCAACGACTACACGGACACCGCCTGGATGCGCTTGTGCCTCAAGAGCGTCCTCCTGACCTGCACAGGCGTGATCATCGCGCTCGGATCGCTGGTCATCTTCACGTTCGATCCCTGCCCTCCCGGCGCCTCCGACGATGCGCTGCCCGCATGGTGCCCGACCGGGCCGCCCTAGGCCCGGATCCCCCAGGACAGATCCCTGCAGGATGATCCCGCCGTGCATGGACGTGCGACCCAACACCAGGACCCAAGCCCCACGTGAGAAGAGAAAGTGACTGTCATGCCCCTGTCGGACGAAGAACGATCCCGCTTCGACGAGCTCGCACGGCGTCTCGCAGCCGAAGAACCCGAACTTGCCCAACGCCTTCAACACACGATTTCGCCGCGCCGCACATCCCGCCGCCGGAAAGCGGCGTTCGTGACGATCCTGGGAGGAATACTGATCGTCCTGCTCTCCATCGCAGTGTCCATCCCGGTCGTCGGGATCGCCGGTTTCCTCACCATGATCGCCGGCGGTCTCATCGGAACGCCCCCACCTCGCCCAGAACGAACGGACGTGACGCCGCCAGCGGACCCAAAGGCTCCACGATCGAACACGACACCCCACTGAGAAGAACCGAGCCGAGCCAGAAGCGCCCGTGGGCTGGGACGCGCCACACCACAGCCCCGCCGACCAGTCGCACGCGGACACGTGTGGACAGCAGAACGGAAGCGATCGCCATGTCAGGGCGCCGGTTCTTCCCCTAAATAGGTGAAGTATGTTTCACTTATCTCAATGGAGGGTAGTATCCCCACATCCGGTTCGTCGTCATTACGAGAGTCCCTGAACTCTCCGGCGAGCAGGGTCGCATGAAGCGGCCGGGAGAGACCTCCAGTTGGTGCAACAACCGACTGGAAGCAGGCCACCATGACCCTGTCAGACCGCACGATGATCACCTCGAGCGCACATCACCGGCGTCCGCCCTCACCCCCACGTCCACGCCGGGTCGTCACGCAGGGCCTCATCGAGGGGGTACGAGCAGAAGCTCCTCCCGCGAAACACAGGGCAGGAAGAACGCTTGCCCTGAAGGCGGTGTACGTCGGACTGCTCGCTCTGACATTGTGCGGGTGTTCCTTCACCAACCCCGTGGCGACACAGATGAACGACTCGCTCACCGACGGCGCTCACGCATCAAGCGGGAATGTGCGGCTGCAGAACATGCTGATAGTAGGTACCTCCGCTCAGGAGCCTGGCCGGGTGCTGGGCACGATCATCAATGACACGGAGGAGGACCTCATGGTGGGTTTCAGCGTCGCGGGTCAGACCGAAAGCGTCCTCGTTCGCGGCGAGAACTCCGTCCACCTCGAACGGACGACACCACTGCTCGTCGATCAGGTAGGTGCCGACCCGGGCTCCGTGGTTCCGGTGAAGGTCACCTCCGCCGACGAGTCCCTGATCGTCAAGGTGCCGGTCCTGAACGATTCGCTGCCCTACTACTCCCCTTACATGCCCTGACACTCCCCGCCTCGGCGGCGATCCGTCACTCCTAGTGCAACTCATCGTCACGATGTACTCCTGTGATCTCGTGTCGCCCGCCGGCACTGGCGGGTGGGGCCGACTCGACCTGAGATACTCATCGAAACCTAGCGACGGGCGCTGATCGAGGTCGACCCGGGCACGACGTGCACGAAAAGGAATCCATGAGTCAGGACCGCTTGAAGAGGCGCCCTCATCGGCTCGTCCAGGACCTGATCTATCAGCTCTTTCACTTACGTTCGGAGCGGCCGCTCAGCAAGGAGGACGCATCGAGCAGGATCACGGCCTTCGTCTACGGAGACATCCTGATTCTGGCCGCGCTCATCGCCCTGTACCCGGAGGACCTACTCACCAGCAAAGCCCTGATCTACATCATCGGAACCGGTACATCGACGTTCATCGCACACGTGCTGGCCGAACATGTCGGCGTCCGGGTGACTGCACCCGACCAGGCCACGACACCTCACCTTCGAAAAGAGGCATGGCACGCTGTGCCCATCGCGTCCGCAGCGGTTGGGCCCGCGCTTTTCATGACGGCTGCTTTGGTGGGGTGGGTTGATCCGGGACTAGCGCTGCAGCTGGCGATCATCATCACCGTCGTTCGGCTGGCAAGCCTCGGCTGGGTGGTCGGACATCTTCGAGGCGAACGGGCTGCCCCGCAGACATTCATCCTGGGCATCGTCCTGGCCGCACTGTGCCTCGCAGCGGCGTTACTCAAAGCCGTGATCACCGCCTAGAACATCCCCGCCGTCGACGTCTCGGCCCCGCACCGGTCAACCGGAGGCGCGCAACGACAGGCACCACGGCCTGAACTTCCAGCACTGGACGGTCCCCCCGGGCAAGCTCGCCCTCACGCTCCTCCAGTTGATCGGCGCTGGAGGCGGCCCTCTCCCTGTCGGCCTGGCAGCGGAACGTCTCGCGCTACACATCCTTAACTGGCTCTTCGTAAACGAGAGTGTGGGTGGGGTGTAGCCGGGGTGATCGGTGTGGGCGCGTCGAAGGCGGGATAGAGGTCGAGGCCTTCCGATGATGGAAGTTCCTACGCTGCCCATCCGAAAGACCTCGACGTGCTCAACGCTACCTTTCATGCCCCTGATCTGACGACGTTCTGCCGGCTCGACGAACTCGGCTTGGAAGCCGTCGGCCAGCAGCTGTGCCCGGGTCGGGCGGTGATCGAATGCCGTGTCGTTCAGGCAAATCCGTGGTGCCGAGGCTGCGGCTCTGCGGGTGTGCTCCGTGACACGGTGACGCGCCGGTTGGCGCATGAGCCGTTCGGTCACCGGCCGACTACGTTGCTGGTGCGGATACGCCGTTACCGGTGCACCGAGTGCGGTCGCACCTGGCGACAGGACACGGACGCAGCAGCTGAGCCCCGGGCGAAGATCTCGCGTCGCGGACTCAGGTGGGCGCTCGAGGCGGTCGTGGTCGATCACCTCACCGTGTCCCGGGTCGCTGCCGGTCTGGGAGTGTCCTGGCATACCGCCAACAGCGCCGTCCTTGCGGAGGGCAAGCGGCGGCTGATCGATAACCCGCAGCGGTTCGACGGGGTGACCGCGATCGGCGTCGACGAACACGTCTGGCGGCACACCCGACGTGGCGACAAGTTCGTCACGGTGATCATTGATCTGACTCCGATCCGCGAGAAGACGGGCCCGGCACGGCTGCTGGACATGGTCGAAGGCCGCTCCAAACAGGTCTTCAAGACCTGGCTCGCAGACCGCCCGCAGGCATGGCGGGACGGGGTGGAAGTGGTGGCGATGGATGGGTTCACCGGCTTCAAGACCGCGACCACGGAGGAGCTCCCGGACGCGGTGCCGGTCATGGATCCGTTTCATGTTGTTCGGCTTGCCAGCGACGGGTTGGACCGGTGCCGGCAACGTGTTCAGCAGGCGACGCTCGGGCATCGGGGTCGTGCCGGTGACCCGCTCTACCGGGCCCGACGGACCCTGCATACCGGCGCGGATTTGCTCACCGACAAACAGAACGCACGCTTGGAGGCCGTCTTCGCGTCCGAGGAACACCTCGAGGTCGAAGCTACTTGGGGCATCTATCAGCGGATCGTCGCCGCATACAGGGAACCGAATAAGACACAAGGGAAACAGATGATGCAGGCAGTGATCAACTCCGTCACCAGCGGCGTTCCCGCAGCCCTGGTCGAGATCCGCCGAATCGGCCGGACCCTGAAACAACGCGCCGCCGACGTACTCGCGTTCTTCGACCGACCCGGCACCAGCAACGGCCCCACGGAGGCCATCAATGGGCGGCTCGAACACCTCCGCGGCTCAGCCCTCGGATTCCGGAACATCACCAACTACATCGCTCGATCACTCCTGGAATCAGGCGGCTTCAGACCCTACCTACACTCCCAATTACGATGAGCC
>NZ_ASZW01000071.1:0-6681 GCF_000468215.1 Arthrobacter sp. CAL618
GGCTCTTCGTAAACGAGAGTGTGGGTGGGGTGTAGCCGGGGTGATCGGTGTGGGCGCGTCGAAGGCGGGATAGAGGTCGAGGCCTTCCGATGATGGAAGTTCCTACGCTGCCCATCCGAAAGACCTCGACGTGCTCAACGCTACCTTTCATGCCCCTGATCTGACGACGTTCTGCCGGCTCGACGAACTCGGCTTGGAAGCCGTCGGCCAGCAGCTGTGCCCGGGTCGGGCGGTGATCGAATGCCGTGTCGTTCAGGCAAATCCGTGGTGCCGAGGCTGCGGCTCTGCGGGTGTGCTCCGTGACACGGTGACGCGCCGGTTGGCGCATGAGCCGTTCGGTCACCGGCCGACTACGTTGCTGGTGCGGATACGCCGTTACCGGTGCACCGAGTGCGGTCGCACCTGGCGACAGGACACGGACGCAGCAGCTGAGCCCCGGGCGAAGATCTCGCGTCGCGGACTCAGGTGGGCGCTCGAGGCGGTCGTGGTCGATCACCTCACCGTGTCCCGGGTCGCTGCCGGTCTGGGAGTGTCCTGGCATACCGCCAACAGCGCCGTCCTTGCGGAGGGCAAGCGGCGGCTGATCGATAACCCGCAGCGGTTCGACGGGGTGACCGCGATCGGCGTCGACGAACACGTCTGGCGGCACACCCGACGTGGCGACAAGTTCGTCACGGTGATCATTGATCTGACTCCGATCCGCGAGAAGACGGGCCCGGCACGGCTGCTGGACATGGTCGAAGGCCGCTCCAAACAGGTCTTCAAGACCTGGCTCGCAGACCGCCCGCAGGCATGGCGGGACGGGGTGGAAGTGGTGGCGATGGATGGGTTCACCGGCTTCAAGACCGCGACCACGGAGGAGCTCCCGGACGCGGTGCCGGTCATGGATCCGTTTCATGTTGTTCGGCTTGCCAGCGACGGGTTGGACCGGTGCCGGCAACGTGTTCAGCAGGCGACGCTCGGGCATCGGGGTCGTGCCGGTGACCCGCTCTACCGGGCCCGACGGACCCTGCATACCGGCGCGGATTTGCTCACCGACAAACAGAACGCACGCTTGGAGGCCGTCTTCGCGTCCGAGGAACACCTCGAGGTCGAAGCTACTTGGGGCATCTATCAGCGGATCGTCGCCGCATACAGGGAACCGAATAAGACACAAGGGAAACAGATGATGCAGGCAGTGATCAACTCCGTCACCAGCGGCGTTCCCGCAGCCCTGGTCGAGATCCGCCGAATCGGCCGGACCCTGAAACAACGCGCCGCCGACGTACTCGCGTTCTTCGACCGACCCGG
Source organism: Arthrobacter sp. CAL618 (assembly GCF_000468215.1). Taxonomy (NCBI): domain Bacteria; kingdom Bacillati; phylum Actinomycetota; class Actinomycetes; order Micrococcales; family Micrococcaceae; genus Arthrobacter; species Arthrobacter sp. CAL618. Next base: position 1,291 of record NZ_ASZW01000071.1, read on the forward strand.
CACCAGCAACGGCCCCACGGAGGCCATCAATGGGCGGCTCGAACACCTCCGCGGCTCAGCCCTCGGATTCCGGAACATCACCAACTACATCGCTCGATCACTCCTGGAATCAGGCGGCTTCAGACCCTACCTACACTCCCAATTACGATGAGCCACTTTAATAGGGTAGATCCGCTTATTTCCGGGGATTTTGGGGCTTTTGAGTGTGTGCGGTGTTGGTCCCCTCCCCCATTGTTTTTGCCTGCTGGCGAAGCATCGCGGAGCTGTTCTCCTCTGGGCTGGTCAACCCGTAGGGCGGTCTGTGTGCCGGGAAATCTGGGAGGAAATAAGCGACGTCGGAGCGCCGATCAGATTGTTTGGTTCCGGCCCGCTCAGCGCAGCTGAGTTGGGCGGTGCAGCGGGGACGCATAATCCGCAGGAATCTCTATGATGTTGTCAACGGATTCCTGCGGGTCGGTTAGGGCCCCGGTCACAATGAGGTGATCCACCAATGGGGCTTTGGAATCACGGGTGGGGATCCCCCCCTCTGGATCAAGCGATCTCCTGTAGGGTTTCCGACCTGACACGTAGGGCGGCGGCGCAGAAGGAGGGGCAAACGTCAGGGGTTGCAGTAGTTACAAATACTTGGGGGTGCGGACGTTGTATCGGCTATGTCGCGGGTGTCGTGGTAAGGGCATTTGAGGCATCCAAACGTCTCAGCACGCGTCTCGCTGGTCGGCGTACCGCATGCACTGCACTGGAGCCCCGGTACCCGGCCGACTCGCCAGAACCCTGGAGTGCCGCAGGCTGGGCACAAGGAGCGAAGCTTATGGGCAAGGTCTTCGGCCGCGAGGCCGATTACTTCCATGCGTGTTGGGTTTGCGCTGGCACGCATGTCGGTCTCGATTAAGACCAAGCCGTTTGAAGATCGAGTCAACGCTCTCGAAAAGGCGCGCTCCAGGTCCTGCCAGCTCGCGATTCCCTTGCAGATGTACGTTCCGTCCTTGCCGTCAGGGCGAACGACCAGATGGTGTCCAGGAAACTGCACTTCACGGGCGAACGCCTGGGCTGCCGCCCACTCGCCGGTGAGCAGGTGATTGAAGTTTGTTTTCCCTTCGCCTATTCCCACCACCTCGAGATTGCGCTCGTTGTCCATCCAAACGATTAGTTCGATGTTCCACGGGAACATGCCGATGTAGGGATCCGGCCCAAAGGAACCCTCGCTGGCGATACCCAGCGACAGGCCCGATAATTCCATGCCCACCGATGCCTTCTTACGGGCAGTTTCCGATTGTGTTCCTGCGCGGGAAATGTCATGTGTGAAAGTACCGAGCAAGTCCGTGTCGTAACCCGTGACATGTTCAACCCGGCACCCAAGTGCATGCTCCAGCGCGGGTCCTAGCACCCGCTCCTTCCCATGTTGGGTCAGCAGAGCGACGCGTTCACCGGCATAGATTGCATGCGGGATTGGATCATCAGATTCGGCCTTGGTCACAACTCACCTTTCATGGAGCAGCAGAGGCTGAAGTGGCCGGCACCTCATCCCAGGTGCCGAGGCCGGGACAGTCCCCCAAACCTTCGAAGACATCCTAATAGACGAATTACGTTTCATGAATTGCAATGCGTATGTATGCGGCGATTTGTGAAATGCTGGCAGCACGAGCTTGCATCTGCGGCCAGTGAGTCCAGGGGACCCGGCAGGGTTCATTACTGCTCTTGTTCACTCCGTCGGGAAATAATCAGAGAGTCCTAATGTGGTAGACCCCATCATCCTTTTCTTCATTCTTGGGGCGCTGGCCGGGCTGCTCCGGTCGGAGCTGCGCCTTCCGGCGGCAATCTATGAGTTCGTCACCATCGTGCTGCTGCTGGCCATTGGCCTTAAGGGCGGTGTGGAACTCGCCAAGCAGCCCTTTGGCGAACTGCTACCCCAGATCCTGGCCGTAGTGGCGATGGGATTCTTCCTTTCCCTTCTGGCCTTCCCGGTGCTGCGCTACCTCGGACGCTTCAAACGTGCCGACGCAGCCTCCATTGCCGCCCACTATGGCTCCGTCAGTGTAGGTACCTTCGCCGTAGCCATCGCCTACCTGGGCACTCGACAGGTCGTCTTCGAAGAGCACATGCCGCTGCTTCTGGTGATGCTGGAAGTACCAGCCATCATCGTGGGCATAGTTTTGGCGCGGGGAGTCTCCAAGGAGACCAGGTGGAAAACGGTCGCTCACGAGGTCTTCCTCGGAAAAGGCATTGTCCTGCTCCTGGGTGGCCTGTTCATCGGCTGGATCGCCGGACCCGATGGCCTGTCCTCCATCGAACCCCTGTTTGTGGACATGTTCAAAGGGATCCTTGCCTTATTCCTGCTGGAAATGGGGCTGCTGACAGCAACGCAGCTCGGAGGCCTGCGCAAATACGGCGTGTTCCTAGCGGCTTTTGCCATCATCATGCCGCTGTTCTCAGCCGTCATAGGTGCAGGGCTGGGCTGGGCATTAGGACTGTCGGTGGGCGGAACAGCTATTCTGGCAACACTGGCGGCAAGTGCCTCCTACATCGCGGCGCCGGCGGCCATGCGCATTTCCGTACCGGAAGCCAACCCCACGTTGTCGCTGGCGGCATCCCTAGGGATCACCTTCCCGTTCAACGTGGTGGTGGGGATCCCGCTCTACCACGCCCTGTCCATCTGGATCCATACCTTCGCGAGGGGATAAAGCCATGGAAAGCCACCGACGCAAGCTCCTGACCATCGTCACCGAGGCCGTCCTCGAATCAACCCTCGTCCGCGACATCGAGCAACACCACGCCCACGGATACACCATCACCGACGCGCGCGGGAAAGGCAGCCGGGGCGTCCGCGGAGCAGGCTGGGAAGCGAACAGCAATATCCGTATCGAGGTGGTCTGCGACGCCGTGATAGCGGAAGGCCTTGCTGCACACCTTCGCGAGCACTACTACGAGGACTACGCCATGATCCTGTTTCTGAGCGACGTCGAGGTCCTGCGGCCGGCCAAGTTCTAGGCCTTCGTGCCCTCCGCGGGCTGCCCCTTTTCAGGCACGAGCACAGCAAGGAGTTCGTCAAGCTGATGGCCGGCATCAACAGGGTGCCGGAACGGGCGGCCGAACACCACAGAATAGATGTTTCGCCTGCCTGCCCGTGTCCTGGTGATGTAGCCGGCCTCGACAAGGTCAGCAGCAATCTTCTGGGCGGCACGCTCCGTGACCCCCACCGTGGCAGCCAGGTCACGTAGCCGTATCTGCGGATCACGGGCAATGGTCAACAGTACGTGGGCGTGGTTAGTCAGGAACGTCCACCCGATGCCGCTGCCTGACACTTCGCTTTCCTTTGCTTCAAAATCTTCAGTCGCCACCCCTTGGACAATAGCGGATCTGGGCACGACGAAAGCGCCGCCGGTCCCAATCCACAGCAAGCACCCACAACGCTTATGATCGCCAGGCGCAGGAATCGTCTCGTTACCAAGCCGCCGGTCGTAGACGGCTAGATCAGGCTGTAAGTGGTGGTGCCAGCGATACCAAGGTGTAAGTAGTGCCGTCGCGGAGCATGGCCCAGAGGACATTGAGCCGCCGTCGGGCGAGCGAGAGCATGGCCTGGATGTGAGATTTCCCTTCCACCCGTTTTCGGTCGTAATAGGCACGTGAGGCCGGGCAGGATTTAAGCGCCGAGAGCCCGGAGAGGAAGAAGACGCGGAGCAGCCGGCGATCGTATCGTCTTGGCCGATGGTGGTTGCCGCTGATCCTTCCGGAGTCCCTCGGCGCCGGCGCCAATCCAACAACACCGGCGAACCGGTCCGCAGACTGAAAAACCGTCATATCTCCGCCGGTGGCACCAAGGAATTCGGCGGCAAGGACAGGGCCAAAGCCGGGCATGCTCAACAGCACCTCGGTATGCCGGTGTTCAGTAACCTTCTCGCTGATCAGCGCATCCAGTTCTTCCAGTTCCTCGTTCAAACTTGCCACTTCGCGGGCGAGGGCTGCGACAATCACCTCCCCGATGCGTTGGGCAGGAACGACGGTCTGCTGGGACTTCGCGGCTTCTACCGCAGCCGCAGCAACCGCTGCCGAGGAACGAGCACCGTGTTTCTTCAACCACGCCTGGATTCGCGCCTGGCCGGCACGGCGGATCCCATCCGGAGTCCGGTACTTGGTCAGCAACATCAGCGCGGCTTTGGATCGGCTGTAATCGAAGGTCCGCTCCAGCGCGGGGAAATACTCCAGGAGCTGAGCTTTGAGTCGATTAATCGACCTCACCCGATCCGCCGACTTGTCAGCCCGCCGGGCCGTTAGGAGTCGCAACCCGACGCTGATCTCGTCACCGGCGCGCAAAGGCTGCAGGTCAGTCCGCATCCGGGCCTGGTCGGCGATCACAGCGGCATCCTTGGCATCTGTCTTGCCGTCACCCCTATAAATCTTCGAGGCGTGGTGCACCGTCCGCCCAGGAATATAGAGAAGGTTCTGACCATGACCAACAAGCAACGCGATGAGCAGCGCCGGTCCGCCATGATTCAAGTCCATCGCCCACACCAAAGGACCACCGTCCGATAAGTCCAGGACCGTGCCCAAAAGTTGGATGAGCGCCGCTTCGTCGTTGGGAACCTTCTGCGAGAGCAGCCTGTTTCCCTCGCCATCGATCACAACGCAGTGGTGATGGGCTTTGCCGGCGTCGATGCCGGCCCATAATTGCACCAAGAACAGCCTCCAGTCTGTTGGATGAGAAGAGCCCAGCAGATAACCGCGCCGTCGTGTCCTTATCCGGCGATCATGTCGCGTCTCTCAATCAGCGGTCGGGTCATCGCGGGGTGGCGGGCGGCCAATCCTACGGAGCCGTCACGTGCAAGCGTGCGGTCCACAGCAGCCAAGCCATACCCGCCTCCCTGGGTAGCCACGACCCTACAATGACCGCGGAACTGAGCCCGGTAACAACATAAGAACAGCAGCAAAAAAGTCTTTACACGGCCAGACGCGTTGCGTAAGACGGACACACGATTGCGGGCTTGAGGTCCCACACACAAGCCGGTAAGTGACCAAGACTGATGGAATGAAAAACTATTTGACTCCAGAAAATGGCCGTCAGCTCGTCAAAGTCGAGGGCCGGAACGATATCGGCGAGATCGTAAACGGTGGGCATAACTTCGGATCCGTGCGCGCAATCTATTGCGTCGGTATTCACTTCCCGGAGGACGGTTTCTGCGGCTACTACGACAAAAATCGCGTCACTTCTGTAGAGAAATAAGGGCTCGGACGGCTACGACCAGTGGCCCTGAATGACGGAGATTCCCCGGCCACCCACGGAGCAAAAAGAGGGTTGGCTGTCCGAACGGTAGTGAGGTCCGTTTCTGCGGTGCGAGCTAGCGAGCACCGCTGATTTGTTCGCCTGGGCCGGCTCCGTCCGGGCCGGGCAGCACCCCG
>NZ_ASZW01000071.1:6691-8166 GCF_000468215.1 Arthrobacter sp. CAL618
GGTTTCCGGCGGGGGTGCTACTCCCCCGGTTTAGGCTTCGTCGGCGTAGTCCGCTTCTTCGGCGGTGAGTTCTTCCTCTTCGGCCTGTACTTGCGCGAACGTCTCCCCCGGCTGCTGCACTCCACTGTTTTCTGCCTTCACGGATTCCTGTGTTTCTGTGTTTCCGTGGTTGGTGATGATGGTTTCTACCTCGCTGAGGGTGTAGCCCCATGTGGTGAGCTGGGTCAGGTAGTGCTTGGCAGTGCTGGTGGGGTTGCGCCATGACTGGCGGGTGAGGCTCTTTTCGAATCCTGCGAGGATGACGGCGAGGGTGTTGGTTTCGTGGCGTCCGGTGGGCTTGGCGGTGATCTTCGCCAGCTCGCCGTAACCGTCTTTGCCTCCGAGCAGTTCGGCAGCGAATCCGGTGTGCTTGGAAAGGCCGTCAGCAACGGTGTAGGAGTGGTTTCCCATTGACTGGGCGATAAACCGCAGGGCGTTCTTCGGGGCTGTTTTGCCTTTGAGCAGGTTTTTGAGGAAGTCCACGCGGACCGTTTCGGCGGCGTCCCATGCTCTATTGTTTTCGATCACGCGGCGGCGTTCTGCTTTCTCGTCCTCTGTCATTGGCCCTGTCCGGGTGGCCCCGGGTTTGGTGAACCCTGCTGCTTTCCAGTCGGTATTGACCAAGGTGATGCGTACTTCCCCGTTGTAGCTGAATCCGATGTGCGCGGCATCTGCCTCGTCGTCGGTGAGTGGAACACCTTCGATGGTGCGCAGGTCGCGGATATTCGCCATGGGGCCTTTGTAGTCGTAGTAGTTCAGATCCTCGTCAACGATTTTGAGTCCTTGGGCGGTGACGGTGGCCGCTGCTTCGGCCATGAGGGCGGCGCGGGTGCGGTCGTCGCGGAGCCGTTGGGCGGTGTGGTCAAAGCTCTGCGGGTTGTGCGCGGCGGTGGTTTCGAGTTTGGTGATTGCTTCTGCGTCACCACTGAATTCCTCGATCACTGCGGCCATGTCCAGTGTCATGCCTTGGGCGAGTGCTGCGCTGGCGGTGTCGTCGGCCCGGACTTTCAGTGCCGCGTCCACGGTGGCCTTTTTTGCGCCAGTCTTTTTCGCGATCTGGGTGGCTGAGACTCCGAGTAGGGAAAGCTGGTGGAACGCTTCGGCGCGGTCGTTGTCGGTGAGTCCTTGGCGCTGGTCGTTTTCCACGACCTGCTTAGCTAATCTGTCGGCCTCTGTGAGGCTTTCGACCACGTAGACGGGCATCAGGTCGAGCTTCGCTTCTACGGCGGCGAGGGTGCGCCTCTGTCCGTACAGGACGTGCACTCCCCCGCTGTCGGTGCGGTGCGCGACGACTGGCTGGATTACTCCGTGTTCTTTGATGGAGGCCAGGAATGCCTTGTCTAGCTGCACATCGGCGCGAACGTTGGCGTCGATGGTCAAGGTGGTGGGGTCGATCATTTCGAGAACAGACATAGCGGTGTGCTCCTAGTTCGCAG
>NZ_ASZW01000072.1:0-11986 GCF_000468215.1 Arthrobacter sp. CAL618
GGCTTGTTGATCTTCGGTGGGCTGATCTTGCGTGACGTCAGAACTTCGTCCACCAGGCCGTACGCCTTGGCGTCGGCGGCGGTGAGGATCTTGTCGCGTTCGATATCGATGTTGACCTGCTCGGCGCTCTTGCCACTGTGCAGGGCCAGCGTGTCCTCCAGCCAGGTGCGCATCCGCATCACTTCGTTGGCCTGGATCTCCAGGTCCGACGCCTGACCACCCTGGCCGCCGCCAAGGGCCGGCTGGTGGATCAGGACACGGGCGTTGGGAAGTGCAAGCCGCTTGCCGGGGGCCCCTGCCGCGAGCAGCACGGCTGCAGCGCTGGCTGCCTGGCCGAGGCAGACGGTCTGGATTTCAGGGCGGATGAACTGCATGGTGTCGTAAATTGCGGTCATGGCCGTGAACGATCCACCCGGCGAGTTGATGTAGAGCGTGATGTCGCGCTCTGGATCGGTCGACTCAAGCACCAGCAGCTGGGCCATCACGTCGTCGGCCGATGCATCGTCAACCTGCACGCCAAGGAAGATGATGCGGTCCTCGAAGAGCTTGGTGTACGGGTCCTGGCGCTTGAACCCGTAGGGGGTGCGCTCTTCAAACTGGGGAAGAACGTAGCGGCTGGACGGCATCTGCGGTGCGGCGCCGCCTGCTGCGGCTCCAAAATTGTGGTTCATGGTCTCTCCTGGGTGATCTCTGCTGTGGTGGGTGGGGCGCAGGCGCAGCGACTTAGTCGCGCTGCGTTCCGCCGCCGCCGGATACCGTGTTGGCGTGCGCAGCGATCTTGTCGAAGAAGCCGTATTCCAGGCCCTCCTGCGCAGTGAACCACTTGTCGCGGTCGTTGTCCTTGAGGATTTTCTCGACCGTCTGCCCGGTCTGCTCTGCCGTGAGTTCAGCCATCACGCGCTTCATGTGCAGGATCAGCTCGGCCTGGATCCGGATGTCCGACGCCGTTCCACCGATGCCGCCGGAGGGCTGGTGCATCAGTACCCGGGCGTGAGGGGTCGCATAGCGCTTGCCCTTGGTGCCCGACGAGAGGAGGAACTGTCCCATCGACGCCGCAAGCCCGGTGGCGACGGTGACCACGTCGTTCGGGATGAACTGCATCGTGTCGTAAATAGCCATTCCCGCGGTGACCGACCCGCCGGGCGAGTTGATGTACAGGAAGATGTCTTTGTCCGGGTCTTCAGCTGACAGGAGCAGCAGCTGGGAGCAGATGGCGTTGGCGTTGTCATCCCTGACCTCTGAGCCGAGCCAGATGATGCGCTCTTTCAGGAGCCGGTTATAGATGTAGTCATCCCGGCCAGCGGGGTCTACGGTCGCCATGGTCGGGGTGGTGGGTTCGATTGCCATTGAAAGTTAGCCTCTCACTCTGGTTGGTCTACCGGGTGCCGGTAGCCGACCGTTTGTCTCTCATTGGACAGTAACTTGTTTGGGGGTCCGTTTGATCCCGCTGCGGAGGCTGTTCGCTGACGGCGCACCAGAGCGGGGGCTGCGGAACTTAACGGCCGAGGGCCGTCCTCCCGGGTGGGAAGACGGCCCTCATTCGTCAATGGTGGGGCTATGCCTTGCTGGACTCTTCGTCAGCTGCAGCCTCGGCCTTGGCTGGCTTTTTCGGAGCCGCCTTCTTCGCAGCAGGCTTCTTCTCCGCAGCTGGCTTCTTTTCAGCGGCTGGCTTCTTCTCCGCAGCGGGCTTCTTCTCAGCGGCAGGCTTCTTGGCTGCAGGAGCCTTCTTGGCTGCTGGGGCCTTCTTGGCCGGCTTCTTCTCAGCGGGCGCCTCGGATGAGTCGTCAGCTTCATCGCCAGGGCGAACGAAGTCGCTCAGGTCAACAACGGATCCGGAGCTGTCCGTGACGACTGCCAGTTCAAGGACCTTCGCCAGTGCCTTACGACGACGGACCTCTCCGACAATCATCGGAACCTGACCGCTCTGATCCAGCATCTGAGCGAACTGGTTCGGCTCCATGCCGTACTGGCCGGCGGTCGACACGATGTAATCGATCAGCTCCGGCTGGCTGACACCGATTTCTTCCTTCTCGGCGATCGCGTCGAGGATCATTTCGTTCCGGAACGCCTGCTCGGTGTTCTCGCGAATCTCGGTGCGGTGCTCTTCGGTGTCGTGACCCTCGGCGTTGGCATGGGCGTTTTCACCGGTGAAGTGCTGTTCCAGCTGATCCTCGATGAAGGCTGCCGGGACGGGGACCTCGATGAGCTCGATGAGCTTCTCAAGAACCAGGTCACGAGCTTCAACGCCCTGCTCGGTGACCTTCTCTTCGGCTGCGCGCTTGGTGAGGTCGGCGCGCAGTTCAGCGATGGTGTCGAATTCGCTGGCAAGCTGGGCGAAGTCGTCGTTGGCTTCGGGGAGTTCGCGCTCCTTGACGGCGCTGACCTCAACCTTGACCTGCGCCTTGTTGCCGGCGTTCTCGCCGTTGGCCAGCGTGGTCTCGAAGATGGCATCCTCGTCGGCGCTGAGTCCGGTGACGGCTTCGTCCATGCCCTCAAGCATGGTGCCGGAACCGATCTGGTAGGAAACGTCCTGCGCGGCGTCAACCTGCTCGCCGTCGACCGTTGCTACCAGGTTTACGGTGAGGAAGTCACCGTCGGCGGCGGGACGATCAACCGCGGTGAGGGTACCGAACCGGCCGCGCAGCTCGTCAAGAGCCTTGTCGACGTCGGCGTCGGATGCCTCTGCTGCTTCGACGGTCACTTCGAGACCCGAGTACTCGGGAAGGGTGATCTCCGGGCGGACATCCAGCTCGACGGTGAACAGGAGCTGTCCATCCTTGGCGGCGGGATCCGGCACTTCGGTGATCTCAACCTCTGGGCGGGTCAGGGGACGGATTCCCGTTTCCTGAACGGCGCTCTGGTAAAAGTCATTCAAACCATCGTTGATTGCGGTTTCGATGACGTAACCGCGACCTACCCGCTGGTCAATCAGCTGGTTGGGGACGCGTCCCTTGCGGAAACCCGGAACCTGGACCTGGGCGGAGATGGTCTTGTAAGCCGCATCGATGTTTGGCTTGAGCTCCTCAAAAGGAACTTCAACATTGAGCTTCACTCGCGTGGGAGTGAGGTTTTCGACAGCGCTCTTCACGGCGTAGTACTCCTGAATGATTGAAGATGAATGACCACACGGCGCCCGTGGAATTACCGGAACGGCATCCGCGGCGATAATGCAGAGTCGGGGTGACAGGAGTTGAACCTGCGACTTCCTGCTCCCAAAGCAGGCGCTCTACCAAGCTGAGCTACACCCCGTAAGTGCAGCCATTAGTCTACGTAACTTTTGCTCCAGTTGCACATTTGGCTAAACGGCCTTGCCTGTGGTGTAGTTATAGGCGTTCCGACGGCCTGAGCCGCTAAAGCAGTTAGTAGCTTGCTCGGGTTTTTGGGGATGTAGCTTAGTGGTAAAGCCTCAGTCTTCCAAACTGATGATGCGGGTTCGATTCCCGTCATCCCCTCCAGAATGTGGGTAGATTTCCTCAACCCAGTCCAATAAAAAAGCACCCCGCCAACCTGGCGCCGGGTGCTTTTTTCGTTTGACTACCGGGCTGCTAGGGCGCCTGGCAGCCGGGACACCAGAACAATTTCCGCGCCGCCATCTCGGCAACTGCCACCGGCGTTCCGCAGCGGCGGCAGGGCAGACCGGCCCGCCCATAGACGTAATGCGCGTCCTCGCGTTTGACCCGGGACGACGACGAGGACCGATCGGCCGGCGACGTCGTAATAATCCGGCCAGCACGCACTCCGTCCCCCATGATCGCGGCGATGTCCTCCCACAGGACTGTGGCTTCCTCAACGCTGACCGACTTGCCGGGGCGCCACGGGTCCAGCTTTTGCCTGAACAGTGCCTCAGCCCGATAGATGTTGCCTACGCCCGCGATCACCGCCTGATTCATCAGGAGCAGGCCCACCGGGCTGGCGCTCTTGCGCAGACCGGACGCGAACCGGGCGACGTCGTCGGGCGCATCCAGAGCGGCGCTACCGAGCGGATCGGGGCCAAGGCGGGCGACGACGGCGTCGCGCTCCGGTTCGGTAATAACCTCACAGGCTGTCGGGCCGCGCAAATCGGCCCAGCCATAGTCGCTCACGAGGCGCAGACGAACGGCACCCACGGGAGCCGGCGGCCCGGCGTAGGTGGTGTCGGGGGTACCGGCGACCTCCCGCTCCCCCACCTTGCGCGGCGCACCGATGCTGGACGCGCCCATGAACGACTTGTCGCCGCCGAAGCTCCAGGCACCGTAAAGCCCCAGGTGCACGCGTAGGAAAAGTGTGGGGGTAGGACTTTCGTCGAGTCCGTCGGCGAACTCGACGAAGAGTTGCTTTCCATGCGCGGCGGCTCGCACCAACACGCGTCCGTCCAGGCCCGCCGCGCCAGCAGCAAACCGACCCTGTGGGCTGGAGGCCGCGACCTGCTGCCCGCCGAACACTGAGGACAGCTGGGACGCCAGCCGGTGAATTGAATGGCCTTCGGGCATGGGACTACAGGTTGACGCTGCCGGTGGTCTCGTAGGCGGCGAGCTGCCCGATCCGCCGCACGTGGCGTTCGGCGTCGCTGAACGGCTCGGCGAGGAACGCGTCAATGATGAGTGTTGCTTCCTCGACCGTGTGCTGCCGTCCGCCGACTGCCACCACGTTGGCGTCATTGTGCTGACGGGCCAGCTTTGCGGTGTCCAGGCTCCAGGCCAGCGCAGCGCGGACTCCCCGCACCTTATTGGCAGCCATTTGTTCGCCGTTGCCGGATCCACCAAGCACAATGCCCAGCGCTTCGCGCCCTGCCTGCTGGTCAATGACGACGGCCTGCGCTGCGTTGATGCAGAACCCGGGGTAGTCATCCTCGGCGTCATAGACCTGTGGTCCGTGGTCGATGACCTCGTACCCGGTTCCGCGCAGGTGCTCGATCAGGTGGGCACTGAGCTCCATGCCGGCGTGGTCAGTGGCGATATGAACGCGCATGAAAGATCCGTTTCGATGAGATGGGTGTGTGCTGTCAAGGGTACTTGGTTGCCGGGTGTGCAGGTTGGTCGACGCTGATGAAAGAATGGCTGTGCTGCGTAAGCTGCATCACACCCGACGCCCGCCACCCGCAGGGCTTCCCATCATTTTTTTCGAAAGGCTCCACTTTGCCAGGCATGAATCTGACGCGCGAAGAGGCCCGAGCTCGCGCTGACATTTTGACCGTCACCTCCTACGACATCAACCTTGACCTCACCCGTGGCGACACAGTCTTCGGGTCGCGGACTGTCGTGAAGTTCGAGGCCACCCAGGGTGCTTCAACGTTCATTGACGCCGTCACCAAGGACGTGTCACGGGTGACCCTGAACGGCGTCGAGCTCGACCCGTCCGAGGTCTCTGATGGAATCCGCATCCAGCTGCCCCAGCTCGCGGCAGCCAATGAGCTGGTGATTGACGCTGACATGTTTTACATGAACACCGGCGAGGGTCTGCACCGCTTCGTCGACCCGGTCGACAACGAGGTATACCTCTACACCCAGTTCGAGGTTCCGGACTCCCGGCGTGTGTTCCCCGTCTTTGAGCAGCCCGATCTCAAGGCCACCTTCAGCTTCACCGTGACGGCGCCGTCGCACTGGGATGTCATCTCCAACTCCCCCACGCCCGTCCCTGTCGACGCCGGCTCGGCCGGCGACGGCGTCGCGACGTCCACCTGGTCCTTCGAGCCCACCGGTGTGCTGTCGTCCTACGTCACTGCCCTGATCGCCGGACCGTACCAGTCGGTGCGCAGCGAGCTCACCAGTTCGGACGGCCGTGTCATTCCCCTGGGTGTCTTTGCCCGGAAATCTCTGATGCAGCACCTCGACGCCGAGAACGTGTTCGCGTTGACCCGGCAGGGGTTCGCCTTCTTCGAAGAGCAGTTCGGAACCCCGTACCCGTTCGCCAAGTACGACCAGCTCTTTGTCCCCGAGTTCAATGCGGGTGCCATGGAGAACGCCGGCGCCGTGACTTTCGTGGAAAGCTACGTTTTCAGGTCCCGGGTCACCGACGCCACCGTTGAGCGCCGGGCCATCACCATCCTGCATGAACTCGCGCACATGTGGTTCGGCGACCTGGTGACCATGCGGTGGTGGAACGACCTTTGGCTCAATGAATCCTTCGCCGAGTTCATGTCCACCCTCGCCGCCGCCGAAGCCACCGAGTTCAAGCAGTCATGGACCACGTTCGCCTCGCTGGAGAAAGCCTGGGCCTACCGTCAGGACCAGCTCCCCTCCACCCACCCGATCGTCGCCGACATCAACGACCTCGAAGATGTGCAGGTGAACTTCGACGGCATCACCTATGCCAAGGGCGCCTCGGTGCTCAAGCAGCTGGTGGCCTGGGTGGGCCAGGACAAGTTCATGGAAGGCGTCAGGGAGTACTTCGGCAAGCACTCCTGGAAGAACACCGAACTGGTGGACCTGCTGTCCGAGTTGGAGAAAGCCAGCGGCCGTGACTTGAAGGAATGGTCGGCCCTGTGGCTGGAAACGGCTGGCGTCAACACCCTGCGGCCTGAACTCGAGGTCGACGACGACGGCGTGATCACCAGCTTTGCGGTCCTCCAGTCGGCTGTTGCCGACTACCCCACGATCCGCCCGCACCGACTGGCGATTGGCTGCTATTCCCTGGATGATGCCGGAAAGCTGCAGCGTATTGACCGGGTGGAACTCGACGTCGACGGCGAACGCACCGACGTGCCTGAACTGGTTGGCCGGGCCCGCCCCGACCTGGTGCTGCTCAACGACGATGATCTGGCCTACGCGAAAATCCGGCTCGACGAGGTGTCGTTGCGCACAGCAACGCGACACCTCAAGGACTTCAACGACTCGCTCCCCCGCACCCTGGTCTGGGCTTCAGCCTGGGACGCAGCCCGCGACGGTGAGACACCGGCCCGCAACTACGTGGAGCTGATCCTGCAGAACATCGGCGCCGAATCCGATTCGTCGGTGGTGCTGGTCCTGCTCCGTCAGCTCGCCACGACGCTCGCGTTCTATGTGAACCCCGTCGACCGGTCAGCGATGACTATCNCCGCCGACAGCCTCTGGGAACTCGCCCAGCGGGCCGACGCCGGATCGGATTCACAGTTGCAGTTCATCAAGGCGTTCGCCGGACACGCGCAGACCGGACCCCATCTGGACACCATTGAAGCGATCTTCACCGGCTCCGAGGTGCCCGCGGGGTTGGAGATTGACGCCGACCTACGCTGGGAGTTGGTGACCTCACTCGTGGCTGGTGGCAGGTTCGCGCAGCCGGACATCGACGCCGAGCTCGAGCGCGATGCCACCGCCACCGGTCAGCTGGCAGCCGCCCAGGCGAAGGCGGCCATCCCCACGCCGGAGGCGAAGGCCGAAGCGTGGCACAGCATCATTGAGCGGTCGGACATGCCCAACGCGGCCCAGCGGTCAGCGATTGCCGGGTTCATGCGCGTTCACGACCCAGCAGTCCTTGCTCCCTTCGTGGACAAGTACTTTGCTGCTGCCCCTGACGTCTGGGGCAGCAGGACTCACGAGATCGCTCAGCAAATCATCGTGGGGCTGTATCCATCGCGGTTAACCACCCAGGAGACGCTGGACAAATCTGCAGCCTTCCTGGCCGCGCTCGATGCCGAAAGCACCTCGTTGCGACGCCTGATCCTTGAGAGCCAGGACGGGATTGTGCGGGCTCTGAAAGCGCAGGCCGTCGACCGGTAAATCAGGCGGTTTGGGGTGTAGTTTTTAACCCATGAACCTCTCCGAGCACCACTATCGGATAGCTGTCAGATGGACCGGGAATCGTGGCGAAGGCACCCGGTCCTACCGAGGCTACGGCCGGGACCACGAGGTGTCGGCTGTGGGTCCGCCGTTGCTGCTCGGCACGGCGGACCCCACCTTCCACGGGGACAAGGACAGGTGGAATCCTGAACAGTTGCTGCTCGCGGCACTGTCCCAATGCCACATGCTGTCCTATCTCCATATGGCGGTGAAAAACGGGGTGGTAGTGACCGCCTACGAGGATCCCGCCGTCGGCACCATGAGATTGAATGGCAACGGCAGCGGCGAGTTCATCAGTGTCACCCTGAAGCCTCGGGTGACCATCACCGATCCCCTGCTGAAATACACCGCGCAGGCCATCCACCGTGACGCCGCCGCGTCCTGCTTTATCGCGCGGTCGGTTAACTTTCCGGTCAATCACGAACCGGTGGTAGTGGTGGTGGAAGAGGCCCCACAGGACGCCTAGGAAGCGTCGTCGGTCCGGCGCGGATGGAGCCGTTCCTCCGCCCCGGGATCAGACCCGATTTCCACTCGGTGCTTCGGGTGGCCCTCTCGGCCTGCGCCAATCCAGCGCCGCCCGGCGGGCCCGACGTCGTCCCCCGCGGCGCCCATGCCCAAATTGAGTGTTTGGCCGGCAATCCGCCGGAAGAAAAATTCGCTGCCGCCGGGGATCAGGATGCATCTCGGCTCGGCCTACGGCGCTAGCCTAGGACCAGACACCCTTTCCGCCGCTGGCGGGAAGAACCCTGCGCTTGTGAAGGAAACGGTCACGCCCCCATGCAGTCGCCCACCCAGATTGGTTTAGGAGACCAGCTCCTCCACGCCGCCATCATCCTGGTGGCTGGGCTGGTGTTATGGCTGGTGGTCCGCTTCATCATCAACCGGATGGTGCGGCGGGTGCGCAGCGGTTCCGACCTGTTCAAGAAACCGCATTTCAAATGGGCGCAGCCCGTCCTTCGTACCCTCGACCACAAACGGCGGGTGCAACGAACCGAGACCATCGGGGCACTGCTGCGCAGCGTTTCGGGCCTCACCATCGCGATCATTGCCATCATGATGGCCCTGCAGGCGCTCGGCGTGGATATTGGTCCCATTCTCGCGAGCGTCGGAATCGTGGGTATCGCCATTGGCTTTGGTGCCCGCGAAATCATCAGGGATGCGTTCCTCGGGTTTTTCATCACCCTCGAGGATCAGTACGGAATCGGCGACACCATCGAGGTCGGCGACACCGTCGGAGTGGTGCAGTCGGTAGGTCTGCGGATTACGCGTCTGATCGATGACAACGGAGCCATCTGGTACCTCCGCAACGGGGACATCATGAAAGTGGGCAACCGTTCACAGGGCGACTACGTGGCGCCAGTAGCTGCCGATGCCGCACCCGTTGCCCCGGTACCCGGCGCCGAACCTACAGGAGAGAAATCATGACAAACCCCGGAAATGCCGAAGGCATCCCCATCCCGTCCCGATTCGGGGAGCCGCTCGCCAGGCTCACACCGGTGGGTCCGCGATTCGACCAGCCAGCCTATACCGACAACTTCTACGAAGCAGTCGGAGGGCATCCGGTCTTCGTGAAACTGGTCGATATCTTCTACGCCGGCATCGCCGATGACGAGTTGCTGCGCCCGATGTACCCCGAGGAGGATCTCGGACCGGCCAAGGAACGCCTGCTGATGTTCCTTGAACAGTACTGGGGCGGTCCCAAGACGTACGGGGAGCAGCGTGGGCATCCGCGACTCCGGATGCGGCACATGCCGTTTGCCGTGTCACCCCAGGCCCGGGATCACTGGTTGACGCACATGCGCGCTGCCGTCGACGCCCTGGACCTCGCACCTCTCCATGAGGCGACGCTGTGGGATTACCTTGAGCGGGCTGCCCATTCGATGGTCAACTCAGCGGACGACCGCTAGGACCCGTTCATATCAAGGTGGGGATCCGCGACAGCACATGGCCTCGCGAGGTGCTGATCCGGGTCCACCGCCCGTTGGTCAGGACCAGTGGACGCTCTTCCCCGGCGAGGAAACCCAGGGCGAAGGCCCCGAAGGCTGCACCCGCTGGCACCTCGACTGCCAGATCTTCGATGCTGCGACCCCAGATCGCTCCCCTGGCACTGTTGACGATCAGAGCACCCGGATTGTTCGGGACGGTCTCCGCGACTTCGCGGATCCCGTTTCTGGCTGCAGTCTCGACAAGCTCGGCGCTCAGGTCGCCGCGCGGCTCCCACCCGGAGCGTGGGGGCAGCACCCCGGTCCAGCTCTCGGTGACCGTGGTCGGGGGAACCTGCAGGACGACGTCGTCGTCGGCCATCCGGGCGAGCCGGTCCGACACCGAGACCAAAGCAACAGTGGTGTCCACGTTCGCCGGGGCTGCCAGCGGCATGGTCCGCAAACCAAGAACGGTGGGGATCGCCTCGCCGAGGATGCGCGGCCGGAGAATGCAGATGTAGGCGGCGAGGACAGTTCCCGTCGCCTGCAGCCGGACGGCGCCGTCTTCGGCTGCCCTGGCCCGGGCGATGAACGTCCGCAGGTCGGCGACCACCAGTGGGTCGGTGAAGATCAGCTCGGTTGATTCCGACGGTGACACCACCGGTCAGCCGTCCTGTCGGCGCCGGAAGGCCACCGGGTCGCCGAGCCAGCGCTCCAGGGCGGCGCGCTGGGCTTCGTTGAGTCTCGCGGGCCTGCCGGTGGTCCGGTTGACGAGGATCATGGTGGAAGCCGCCAGAGCGTAACTGAGGGAGCCGTCCGGCTCCGCGATCTGGTAGCCCAGATCAAAGCTTGAGCCGCCGATGCCGGTCACCCAGATGCTGATCTCCAGCGGGCTGGGACGGTAGTTCAGCGGCGCCGAGTATTCGATCTCGTGCCGTGCAACGAGCGTGAAGTGATCCGGGCCGATCAGGTCAAGCAGGGTATCGGACGGTTCGGCGCCGCCCTGGCCCGGGTCCGAGAGGGGCAGATGAATGAACTGGACGCGCGCGTCCTCAAGGTACTGCAGGAACCGCACGTTATTGACGTGTCCGTAGGAGTCTTCGTCACCGAAGCGTAGCTGAATAGGGAAGCGCTGGATCCGGGGCATGCTCCCATCCTCTCAAACGTAACCCGGCCCGGCTAAACGCTTCACCACTGGTGTTGAGGGGCGGACGCGTGTGCAACTAAGGTCAGAGGTACTTTCGACGTCGTTCCCGCGACGGATCTACCCCACGCATCACCGCACTACAAGGAGAATTTACCTATGGCTGTCGAGTCCACTGTCGATCCAACCCAAACGCTGGTCGACCTGCTTGATCTGAGCAGCGCGGATGGAGCGCAGACCGACGAGGAGATCTTCGTGGGTACCTCGGTGCAACAGGCAGGGCGGCGGATTTTCGGTGGTCAGGTGTTGGCTCAGGCACTGATCGCGGCGATTCGCACCGTCGAGCCGACCCGGGAAGTCCACTCCATGCACGCCTACTTTTTGAGGGCGGGAGATGCGCTTGAACCGATCACCTTCGGGGTGCAGCGTCTGCGTGATGGCCGGTCCTTCTCGGCCCGGCGGGCGCACGCGTACCAGAATGGGGTCCCCATCCTGTCGATGATCGCCTCCTTCCAGCAGCCCGACGACGGTCTGTCCCATCAGGAGCGGATGCCTGAGGGAGTACCCGATCCTGAGTCGCTCCCCAGCACCGCCGACCTGCTCGGCGACATGGACCACCCGTTGGCACGCGCATGGTCATTTGACCGGCCGTTCGACATTCGGCATGTGGATGGTGCGCTCTATGTACAGCACGACAGCGACCGGGTGGCACGCAATGCGGTCTGGATGAAAACCTTTGCTCCGATGCCGGCAGATCAGGGGCTGCACCGGGCTGCCCTTGCCTACGCCAGCGACTACACGCTGCTCGAATCAATCCTCCGCCAGCACGGCCTGAGCTGGATCACCCCCGGCATGAGTGTCGCCAGCCTGGATCACGCCATGTGGTGGCACCGTCCGGTGAAGGTGGATGAGTGGTTGCTTTATGTTCAGCAGTCCCCCAGCGCTTCGGGGGCACGCGGCCTCTCGACCGGGCAGATCTTCAACCGTGCCGGCGAGCTGGTGGCAACCGTTGCCCAGGAGGGCATGGTCCGCGTTCCCTGATGCCCCCACCTGGATCGAGTCAACACAAATAACCGGAAAATCGCCGCAAACGCGTCCTTGGTGTTGACTCGATGAAACAAAGGAGCGCCCCGACCGTTAGTGGCCGGGGCGCTCCTTTTTTCAACGAGTCAGCTGTTAGTCGCGGG